>SKRK01000167.1 GCA_007118525.1 Balneolaceae bacterium | reverse complement strand
TCCCTCTTTCGCCAAACAGACCTCCGAAAGCGTTGAGCTGGTATACTGCTTTAGTTTCTCATCCCTTTTAGAAAGAATGTTATCATTTGAATCGGGATCATGATGGGTAATAAATAGCTTTTTTACGCCATTCCTTTTGGCTATTTCAACCACTCTCTCCCACGCCGAATGCCCCCATCCAACTTTCTCATTGTACTGATTTAACGAATACTGACCACCGTGAATAAGCAGATCACAATCTTTAATAAACTCTTCAAAAAGGTCTAAAAATCGAATGGGCGAAGATTTGAGCGGTATTTCATTATCAGGTGCGTATACAATGGTTAAACCGTTAATTTTTAGCTTATAGATGGCTGTTTTGGTAGGATGGTTGGCCACAATATATTCGATTGTATACCCGGGAAACTGTTGCATCTCCTCTTTCTGTGTGATGTATTCGAGCTGAGCATCGAGCATATCGAGTGTAACAGGGAAAAACGTTTTTGTAAGGTGCCCCGACAGAATCTCCTGCGCTCCGCCCCTGTATTGTTCAGGAAGATGTATTGAGAATTTATTTCGGGATGAGTAAAACGGCTTAAAAAAGGGAAATCCCTGTATATGGTCCCAGTGTGGATGTGTAATGAAAATCTGACCGCTAAAGCTCTTCGAATTATGCCTTTCAAGGTAATTTCCCAGGTTTCTGATTCCCGTTCCGCTATCCAGAATGAGAAGGTTATCTACTCCCGGGGCATTAATCTCCACGCAGCTTGTATTCCCTCCATAGCCCATATTCTCAAAATTAGCACATGGAGTAGATCCTCTAACCCCCCATAAACGAATTCGAACCGATGGCTTAAGGTGTTCTGAAGCTTTTGAAAGCACCGGAACAAAATCGGATCCTTCGAAACAGTCTAAAATCCTGTAGTGATTGAGTAATGAAACAAAGTTATCGTTTGGGCTACCCAGGTAAATAAGCGGAATAAATTTCAGCGCAGGGTACAACATGGAAATCATCCCGAACTCTTCAGAATGCTGTTCCATGAAAGATTTGTCAATAACAATCAGATCTGGCTGATTCTCCGACAAGAACTTCTCAGTTTCATAAATTCCATTGGAAAAGATAAGATCTGTCTGCAAAAGGCCAAGCTGATCGCGCAACTTCTCTTTAACCGACTGATCAGCCAGCACATACGTGGTATATAAGTTTTTCTTTTGCAATAATTCTTGAGCTATTGAACGTTGAGCACTACTCTTTTACAGCTCTCTCAATTTGCACTGAGAGACCCCTGTATGTTAAGATTCATTCCTAATTGTATCAATCTCTCTTTCTAGGTCAGCCAGCCTTTTTTCCTTATTTTCCAGGTCATTCTCAGCTGTTTCTATTCGTTTTTTTACATCATCAAGAAGGCTGCTGGTCTTGCCGGCGGGCTTAAAATAGCTGAGCGATTCTTTCATTTGAATAAGTTCGCTACTGAGCTTATTAACGGTCTTTTTCAGTTTATTTAATTCGTTCTGTTTACTTCTGATATCGGAGATATCTTCCGATGAGAATTGCCCCAGGTTTTGCCGGCCAACAACTTCTACTGCTGCCTTGGCGGCCCTGAACCGTTCGTATATCACGTCGCAGGTCTCCCTATACTCTTTCCACATCCTGTTTTTATGCTTTATGGGGACATATCCTGCTTTCTTAAATTCTTCCTGAAGCGGCTTGGCAAGCTCCACAGCTTTAATCGGATCTTCATGTGATTTTAATTCAGCGAGTTTCTCAAGAGCCTCCTCTTTCTCCTTAAGATTATCTTTTCTCTCCTCCTTAACCTCTTTGAAGTGGTCGCGGCGCTTGTCGTAAAAGTGATCCATTGCGCCTTTAAATTTCTTCCAGATTTTACCTGACAGCCGTTTTGGTACGGGCCCAATATTCTTCCAGGTATTCATCAGGTTCTGAAACTCTTTGTGTGTCTTCTCCCAATCCTCCGAATCTTTCAATTCATTGGCCTTATCAATCAGTTTAAGCTTTTCATTATAGTTCTCATCTTCCTGCTCCCTGAGGACGTCGAGATTTTCAGATTTCTTATCATTAAATGCATCCGTTGCTGCCTTAAAACGATCCCACATCTCATTTTCATCCTTCTGCGGCAGGTTCCCTACTTTTTTCCACCGGCGATGGAGTTTATTCACTTTTCGGGCTGCATCAGCCAAATCATCTGAATCAATGAGTGCTTCGGCTTCGTCAATCAGTTTTTTCTTCTGTGAGAGAAATTTCTCAATGTCATTCCGATACTTCTTATCGTGCTTAAAACGCATCGAGTGAAAAGTATCCTGAGCTTTATGATAGCGATCCCAAATCTCCTGATTTTTTTCGGAAGGAACGCGTCCGATTTTTCTGAACTGTTTATTCAGATCTTCAAAATTTTTCTCTAAATCTTTCCAATCAGACTTCTCTTCCAACTTTTCCGAAAAGCTCTCCATTTTCTCGAGGATAACCAGTTTACCGGTCAAATTATCCTCTTCCTGCTGCTTTTGCTTAACCAGACGATCTACTTTATGCTCATCGAAAGTAGTAATCAGTGAATCGAATTGAGTTTGCAGTTTTTCAACTTCTTCTGATGGTATCGGTTTGATATGCTCCCATCGCCCTTTAATTCTGGCAACATCTTTAGTGCGAGTCCACTTCTTTTCGTCTATAATCTCTTTCAGCTGCCTGAGGAAATCTTTCTTTTTCTCCAGATTTTCGAGCCGGATTCTTTTTTGCTCTTCGTAATGATCCTTTTTCTTTTGTTCAAATTCATCGCGCAGAGAATCGATTTTATCTTTCAGGCTGCGTATGTCAATCTCGCCGGGATCCGGGCCCTCCTCCCACTGAAGGTCAATATTGTCAAATTCCATCGATACATACGCCCAGTCACTCATTTTCATAAGTTCTTCGGCTTTATCAGCCAATTCCTGGTAATACTTAGTGGATTCTTCATCCTTAACGGTCTCTTCTGATATTTCTTCACCGGTCTCAGCACCTGACACCTCTTCTACCGATTCAGCCTTTGCGACAGTCTCTTTCTTATCCGGCTCTGGACCTTCAGGTTTTTCTGCGACTTTCTCTTCGCCCGGGGCTTCTTCCGCAGCCTTTTCGGCAGTCTCCTCCTTAACAGGCACTTCATCTTCCGCAACAGGCTCTTCCTTATCCGGCTCTGAATCTTCAGATTTTTCTACAACTTTCTCTTCATCCCGGCTTTCTTCCGCAGCCTTTTCGACTGTTTCTTCCTTAACAGATTCCCCTGCTTCCGCAACAGGCTCCTCCTTTACAGGCTCAACTGTTTCGGAATCAGCCTCCTCCTTTTCGGGCTCATCTTCCTGAACAGGAGATTTTTTAATTTCTTCAAAGTCTTTTTTAGCACGATTTATGAGTGCCTCAAAATCACCAATGGCATCAGCCTCCGTCAACTCTTTAATCAATTCTTTAAAGTTCTGTTCAACCGCGGCTGCATCTTCAGCCAATCTCTCCTCTATTCCTTCAAAAAACTGATCCACTTTTGCTTCAAGATTTAAAAAAGCTTTTGTAAAAGCCTCTATCTGTGCATCAACAGAATCGGCTTCTGTAGTGGTAAGGGTTCTCTCTTCAAAGAGCTTGGTTTTTTTGAGCTTTACTTCACCTTTCGATGTAACGTAAGAGTAGTCGTTCTCAAAAAGAAATTCATTATCGGCGGGGGATGTGCTGGTCGAATCAGTCAAAACAGATAAACCTTTAGGGTGCAAAATTACGGCTCGAAGCCTTCTACAATTAATTTTATAGTTTAATCAAGATAATTTATGGAATCAACTTAAGAGTAACGATTCCACATTAAAACAATTAAATGAATTCTAAACAGACTTCACATTATCTACGAATGATGTTATAAAATCGTACCTGCAGTATTTATCTCCAATATAGTGCCTGCTAAAAAAACCCGCTTTAAAGCGGGATTTTTTGAGACAGTTTAATTTTCCCGGAAAAGATGTACATCGTGTTGCGGAAACGGTATGGAGAGACCTTCTTTATCAAAAGTCTTATAGACCTCTTCATTCATTTTGAAGAAAACTCCCCAATAATCCGCAGCCTCAACCCATGCTCTAACTGTAATGTCTACGGAACTATCCCCAAGTTCTTTAAGTGCCATAAATGGTTCGGGATCGCTCAAAATTCGGTCATCCTGAGATAACAGTCTTTTCAACACTTCATAGGCTTTATCAAGATCATCACCGTATCCGATTCCAAAAGTCCAGTCAACTCTTCTCCTGGGTTCTCTTGAGAAATTGGTCATTGAACCGGTTGCCAGCGGACCGTTGGGAATGATTACAGTTTTATTATCGGGAGTTGTGAGAATCGTCACAAAAATCTGAATCTCCTTAACCGTACCCATGTGCCCCTGTGCATCGATAAAGTGGCCTACTTTAAATGGCTTGAAAAAGAGAATCATGACCCCTCCGGCAAAGTTTTGCAGCGTTCCCGAAAGCGCCAGGCCAACCGCCAAACCTGCAGCAGCAAGGATTGCAATAAAGGATGTCATTTCCACACCCAACATGCCGAGTGCTGTTATATAAACCAAAATCTTTAAAAGCACAGAAACCAAACTTATCAGAAAACTTCTCAGTGTTTTGTCGGTCTCACTCTTATCCATTCCTTTTCTTACACCGGACACAATAAATTTTACAATCCACAAACCGACAACCAGCGTCAGAATTGCAAATAGTATATTCGGCCCGTATTTGGTAACAATACCTACAAAGTCGATTTGTGCCATGTCTAAATTTTCCATTGTCTCAATACATTTGGTTAGTAGTTCTGTTCATCTTCAAAAATCTTATATAAGCTTCTGTTTACATTCCCCTAAAGTACTTATAAAGATAACAGGCGCATCAGATAGCGATAAATAAAACATTTACTCCTCTGAATGTTATTCGGCTAAGTAAACTGTCAACCTATTTGAGTGCCTATTTACTGCCCATTACCCCTTTCTGAAGTATCAGATTGCACACTGTTTCAATTCTTGTACAAATCTGTATTAATTAGAAAGATATTACTGATTTTTTTTAAAAAAGGGCAACAAATTCAATCATGGATTCAAGAATAGAGGAGGCTGCTGAATGAAAAATTGAAAGGATTCAAATCAAAAACCCCCCACACAAGGCGGGGCTCATAATAACTACTTTGTTTTTTGAAATAGATGTACATCCCGTTGTGGAAATGGAATGGTTACTCCATTTTCATCAAACTTCTCTTTAATTCGCTTAGTAAGCGCATACCGGAGTGGCCATACGTTTTTGGTCTCCGTCCAGGGCCTTACTCGAATTTCTACCGAACTGTTACCTAAACTGCTTACGGCGACTAGCGGTTCCGGTTCTTCCAAAATCCGTTCGTCCTCCGCAAGCACCTCCCTGATCAGGTCAATTGCTTTATCCATGTTGTCGCCATATGAGATTGCAATCTCCATATCTACCCGTCTGGTTTCAAATTGTGAGAGATTTTGGATCTCAGTTCCCCACACTTTAGAGTTAGGCATTGAAATACCGATGTTGTCAAATGAGTGTAACTCTGTTGTAAATAAACCAATTGCGTCTACGATACCCATGGTGCCCCCAACGCTGACAGCATCCCCTATTTTGAAGGGGCGTAAAATTAACAACATTACGCCTGCTGCAATATTACTCAGCGTACCCTGCAGTGCCAGACCAACAGCCAATGCGGAAGCACCCAACACGGCCACGATACTTGTTGTTTCCACCCCAAATTGCCCTAAAACAGCAAGTATGGTAACAATAATGATAAACACTTTAACCGTTTGCCCCAGAATTGGCACGAGCGTATCGTCTACGTTTTCCGCTTTTTGTGCACGATCTATAACTTTTCTTTTGGCCCAGCCGGCCAGTATCCAGCCGGCTATTAAAATTAAAATTGCCCCAATTACACTTAGCCCATGCTGGATTATGAGCGGCATTAAATCTTCAGTATAGCTGTTAAAAAAATCTTCCATGTTTAATCTTTTATCTTTTGGTTTTTGAGCATAAAAAAAGTCCGGCTTTTATGCCGGACTTAAAAATTGTGTCAATTTATAATTATTCCAGATGGCTTCTAAGCATCCATGCTGTTTTGGAGTGGATATCCAGCCTTTGGGTGAGCAGATCGATAGAGGCTTCATCGCCTGCTTTCTCACAGGCGGGCAATGTTTCCCTCGCTGTCCTGATGATGGTTTCATTATCTACTGCAAGGCGCCTGACCATCTCCATAGCATCGGGCTGGTCTGTGTCCTCCTCTATAGATGTTATTTCACTATACTCTCTAAATGATCCCGGTGCCCTGTATCCGATTGCGCGGATGCGTTCAGCAATTACATCAATGGCCTCTGCGAGCTCTGAATACTGCTCTTCAAACATCTCATGCAGAGAGTGAAACAGCTTACCTGTAACATTCCAGTGGTAATTATGAGTTTTCAGGTAAACCATATAGCTATCAGCCAATAGCCGCGATAAGCCCATCGCGATCTCTTTACGGTCTTCATTTGATATTCCGATGTTAATTTCCATTGTCTCTTTCCTGTTTTGTGTTAGTACTTCAGACATTACTACCTCCGATTTTTATTCACTTTGTCTATTATAAATATCACAACTTTGAAATTAAAAACATTCCAAAGAAGAGTTTTTAAACAAAAAAAGCCTCCCCGCATTACGGAGAGGCTTTTAAAAGCTAGTCACTTTAAAATCAGGATTCTATCTGATGAACTTCTTTCAGAATCGCTTTTGCGTTCTTATCATTTTTCTGCATCACACGATGCTGCAAGTTTGTAACAATTTCGGGCTCCGCTCTTTCAAAAGCCAATTCCTGAGCCTCTTTTTCAGTGCCTGTCCGAATTAATTCGTAAATATCATCGGCCCGAACTATACTATAGAGGTTGTCTTCATTAAACGCATGAGAACGATACTCTTCATACTTTTTAAAGAGTTCAGGGAATCCGTTGCTATCGTCAGCCCGGTCAATAATTTCAACATCCTGAGGCCCTTCGGCGCTTAAAGGAGTTTTGCAGAGATAGTAAAATTTTTGTTTATAGATCATCTGTTTGTCTGATATCTTTTATTTTTCTAAATATACAGTTTTTTGAGAGCAATTCTATAGTATAGAAATGCATCACATAAGAATCCATTGTCATTCACCACATACTCAATAGATGAGGCATTTAAAATTCGGGGCTTTTCTGGCAGCAGTTTTACTTATAGGCACGGCCTGCAGAATCTCTGAGCCTGTTTCAAGCGCAGGCGATCATCAGTATGTGGTCTATCCCGAAAAGACTTCCCCCGATCACTCAGGAATGTGGCTTCTGCCGCAGGTTACCGGGCAAGTTTATTCCTACATGACCACTCTAGGACTACAGATGCCGGAAGATCAGATCTACAGCCTGGATTCACCATCACTGAATCATGCTATTGTTCGGATCAATATTGGCGATTCAGGAGGCGGAACCGGATCTTTTGTATCTCAAAATGGCTTAATATTAACAAACCATCATGTGGCCTATGATGGAATTGTATCCGTAAGCAGTGCGGATCATAATTTTCTTGACTCCGGATTTTATGCAGTGGAAATAGAGGATGAAATCCCTATTCCAAACTATTCCCTTTATATCCCTATTGAACAGTCTGAAGTGACCGAAGAGATTCGCAAGAGAGTGCCAGAGGGTTTAACTCACCGCGAACAGTCGCTGATTGAAGCTGAAATCAGGCAGGATTTAATTAAACTGCGACAACATGAAGATCCCGGTACTACTGTTGAAATTTATGATTTTTGGTCAGGCAATCGACAGTTCATGGTTGTTTACCGGGTAATTAATGATGTACGCCTGGTATATGCGCCGGAGGAATCAATCGGTAAATTTGGAGGAGATACAGACAACTGGATGTGGCCGCGTCATACCGGCGATTTCACCTTCCTGAGGGCTTATGTGTCACCCGACGGAAAACCGGAATCCTATCAGCCTTCAAACATACCTTTCAAACCTGATATGTCTCTCCCGATTCGGGTGGGATCCTTGAAACCCGGCGACTTCACGCTCACACTGGGATTTCCGGGAAATACCTATCGGTTTGAGAGCAGTTATGCATTCGGATTTTATGAAAATCAACAATTCCCACCCCTTCAATATGCATTCAGTGCCTATCTGAAAGGGCTTGAACATGAAGCCTCACAAGATGAAGAGTTTGCAGTACGCAATGCTGCAGAACGTGCATCCATAGCAAACGCTTTAAAATATTATGAAGGGATCAGATCAGGATTTGAGCGATATAATGTTACCCGAAAGAAGCAGGAGAAAGACCTTGAATTCAAAAATTGGGTACAGGCCGACTCTCTTCGAAAAGTCAGATATGGACAGGTTTTACCACAACTTGATCAGAGCTATCAAATTGCAGGTCAAATGGGTGATATTCTATTCCTCACTTTTTACTCCATTCAATTTAGCAAAGTTCTTCAGATGGGTTCACTCTTCAACGACTTCTACGAATATTCACAGGCTCCCGACAGTCTCTTCTTCTCTTCTGATGATCGTCAGCGGCTTTATGATCAGGT
>SKRK01000212.1 GCA_007118525.1 Balneolaceae bacterium | reverse complement strand
CCACATTAAATAAAAAAACCCGCACCGGAATACCGATGCGGGTTGTAACATCTGTCTGAACAGAATGCCGGTTCTCCCAACGCTTCAACGTTGGCTGGAAGATTCTTACAGTATACGAGTAATCAGCTCTGCGGTTCGCGCGGAGTAGCCTGCTTCGTTATCGTACCAGCCGATAACCTTCACCAGGTTTCCGTCTACCTTAATCGTACCGCTGTCGAAAATACAGGAGTGCGGGTTTCCGATAATATCAGTGGATACCAGCTCTTCTTCGCTGTACTCTAAAATACCTTTCAGAGATCCGTTTGCCGCTTTCCTGAATGCTGCCAGTACTTCATCAGCAGTAGTCTCTTTTCCGACAACCGCAGTAAAGTCCGTCAGCGATCCGGTTAATACGGGCACACGAACTGCTCCTCCATCCAGCTTGCCGTCGAGATGCGGAAGTACCAGTCCTACAGCAGCGGCTGCGCCGGTAGTTGTAGGCACAATATTCACTGCAGCAGCACGAGCGCGGCGCAGGTCGGAGTGTGGTCCGTCAACCAGTGCCTGATCACCTGTATAGGCATGAATTGTGGTCATAAAACCTTTTTCAACTCCAAATGCTTCATCAAGAACTTTCACCATCGGTGCAAGGCAGTTTGTGGTACAGCTCGCGTTGGAATAGATTTTCTTGCTCTTGTCGATCTTATCATCATTTACGCCAAGCACAATAGTTTGTACGTCACCTTTACCCGGTGCAGAAATGATCACTTTTTTTGCACCTGCATCGATATGCTTCTGGCAACCTTTATCATCGCGAAAAATACCGGTACACTCTACGATCACTTCCGCACCGCGTTCGCCCCATTTCAGGTTGGAGGGGTCGCGTTCAGCAGAAACACCAATTTTGACACCGTTTATTACAATATCATTACCCTCAGCATGTACGTCTCCTTTAAATTTCCCCTGTGCGGAATCATATTTAAAAAGGTGAGCCAGTGTCTTGGCGTCCGTCAGGTCATTTATCCCGACTACTTCAATAGCATCGCTCTGATTTTCAAGAATTGATCGCATCACAAGACGCCCAATACGTCCAAAACCATTAATACCAACTTTTACTTTAGCCATATATTTTACTCCTTTTCAATTTCCAATTTGAATTTTTCTGCGGTTAGCAGCTTTGTCTTCTATCTTTATAAAATAGTAGATTTGGCGCACTCTATCCATTAATTCGCAGGGTAAAATTTGTTTTAAATAAACATCGGCAATGGAAGCGCTTTTCCGGTTCTTAATTTCCGGTAATACTTCCAGGCACCAACTGGTGTTTCCCGGAACCCCTCGATGAAATGTGGCCGCCGATCCAAATCCGGCCTCGGTGATCACTGCCTGCGCACAGTGTTTTTACGTTCAAAACCTAGTGCGTTGGAGTTTCCGCATCACAAACCCGTGCACGACATGCAATCATCCTTTACCGGGGTACTCCATTTAATCATCAAGCTCCACATCATCGGGCATGTCGTCCGAATCATCGCTGATCAAATCGTCCATTTCGGAAGCTGACGGATCATCATCATCATCGTCGGCGGGAGCAGCAACAGGTGGCTTTTTCTTAACCTGGGCTTTCGCTCCGGCTCTTCTGAGCTGCATGGCCACGTCAATATTGTCATTATCTATGGCAATATTCAGGGCAGTATCACCATTTTTATCCTTCAACCGTACGTTTGCGCCCATCTCTATCAGTAGTTTCACGGTCGTTGAGTGGCCTTCCCTCGCAGCAAGCATCAGGGCTGTTTGGCCCCATCGTTGCTGTGCATTTACATCAGCCCCTTCGTCAATCAAAAGCTTAACCGCTTCCGGGTTTCCTTCCCTGGCGGCAACTATTAGGGCAAGATCGCCTATAGGCGTGCCTTTGTCGAGCAGATATTTCATAATGCCGATATATCCGTTTTCGGCCGCACGATTCAGGGCTGTGCCTCCCATCTTGGTCTGGATAGCGGGGTCTGCCCCCTCTTCAATCAGGTATTTTACCACATCCATATGGCCATTCTCAGCAGCATAGATCAATGCAGAAGCGCCATTCCTGTGCGTTTCATTGAGGTCGCCCCCCGCTGCATGCAATGCTTTTACCTGGTTTAAATCTCCTGTCTTAGCGGCCTGTAATAGTGGCGAAAGCTCCATAGCTATAATGATTTACAAATAAAAAGTTAAACGTTGTGTGCTGAAATTTCTGAACAGTATATCTCAAATAAATCTCTTTAAATCAACTATCTGTTTATCAATTTCACAATTTAATTATACAAAAGATACGGCTGCCGGTCGATCATTATTGAAGTTTAACAGAAATATCATATCCATTCAAAAAATCGAGACCGGAAAGGCGGCTTGTTCCCGGCATCTGTACCTCTCTGAGTTCAAGCAACCGGTCTAAACAGGCAACGTACAGCTTCCCGTCTCTGCCCGATAGTTCACCGGGCTCCCCGGCAGGCCCGTCTGCCGGCCGTGACTCATAGACCTTCATCTTCTCTCCCTTATAGAGGCACCACGCTACCGGAAAGGGATTTAAACCTCTTACCAGGTTGTGTACGTTCTGAGCAGTCTGATTGAAATCGATTTTGGTATTTTCTGCAAACAGTTTGGGTGCGGGCGTGGCCTGCTCATCAATTTGAGGTATGGCTTCAACCGTGCCTCCGGCAATGTCGTCAACAGCTTCAACCAACAGTTCTGAGCCCATCTCTTTCAATCGGTTATAGATACTCCCGGTTGTCTCCATTGGGCCAATTCCTGTCTTCGCCTGCCCGATAATTTTCCCGGTATCTACATTTTCATTCAGAATAAAAACCGTGCACCCGGTCTCTTTTTCACCATTAATTACTGCCCAGTGGATGGGTGCGGCACCCCTGTACTTTGGCAATAGTGATGCATGTAGGTTAATTGAGCCATATTCCGGCACTTCTAAAACAGCCGGTGGCAGTATCCGGAAAGCAACCACAACCAGCAGGTCGGGCTTCAGTTCTTTAAGGGTTGAAAGAAACTCTTCCGACTTCACATCTTCTGCATCGATGGTTTTATATCCCAGTTCTGCTGCCCTTTTTTTTACCTCAGTGGGTACGGGTTTACCGCGCCTTTGCCTCCGCTTATCAGGGTTGCTCACCACGGCAAGGATGTTGTGAGAGGAGTTGTGAAGCGCCTCAAGAGAGGGAACAGCGAACTCGGGCGATCCCATAAAAATAATACTGAGATTCTTCATTCAACCGGCTCTGTTAATCTGATTTTGGGGCCAGCGGATAATCGACTTCGATCTTTCCGCTGTCAATTTTTTTTAGAAGGGATTTATGCAATCTTCTTCGAAAAGCACTTAAATAATCGATAAAAAGTTTTCCGGCCAGGTGATCATATTCATGCTGAATCACCCTCGACACCCAGCCGCTCACCTCAATGGTCTGTTCATTAAATTCGCGATCCCTAAACTTTACCACCGTTACATCAGGTCTCACAATTTCATCCCGTAAGTCAGGAATACTCAGGCACCCCTCTTCCATTCTCACCTTTTCACCCTTTACCTCGATGATTTCAGGGTTGATAAAAACCATCGGACCCAGGTCCTCTTCATCCTCAAGTTCTTCTGTCACGGCATCAGCATCCATCACAAAGAGTTGCAGCGACTTACCGATCTGCGGTGCTGCAAGTCCAACCCCACTTGAGTTATACATGGTTTCAAACATGTCGTCGATCAATGATTGCAGCTCACCGGAATTTTTTTCCAAAGCTTTGGTTTCGGCCCTCAATACAGGGTCGTTGTAGGTTATAATCGGTAAAACAGGCATAACTTTTATTTTTGAGACCTCACAGAGAAGAGTGCTGAAATATTTTAAAACCGGGTGCTATGATACAAAAATTAGCGATAATTACGGCAACGCAACGTTTGAGAATTTCATATTTCGGGGTGCGCTTCCAGGAACTGTTGCAAAATAAGAGCAGCTGCGGCCTGATCCAACCTTCCTTTTTCGTGGCGTTTGCTTTTAGAAACGCCGGATTCAACCATAATCTGCATGGCATGACGAGATGTGAACCTCTCGTCCATCTTATAGACGGGGATATCCTTGAATTTGCCTTCTATAAACCGAATATAATCGCCGGCCAATTCGGTAGCGTGTGTGTGTTCATCCTGAGGCGTGAGAGGCCAGCCCACAACTACAGCAATTACAGGTCCTTCCTCTGTAATTTGTCTCTCAATCTCTTTATGAGAATCTACCGGTGTAAATGTACCAATCGGGTTGGCACTAGTCCGCAATAAATCTGTTCTGGCAAGGCCTACTTTTTTACGGCCAACATCTACACCGATAATTCTTCCCAATTTAGCCAATTACTTGCCTTTTTTTACCTCACTAAGGGGCTGCTTAAGAAACTTCTTCAACCGCTTACTCGGTTTAAAGTGAGTTTTTCTGTGAGCAGGCACATAGATTACTTCATTGGTTTTTGGGTTCCTTGCTTTAGGCTTCGCTTTCGTCTCTTTAACTTCAAAAACACCAAAATCGCGAAGTTCAATTCTACAGGTAGGATCGGCTGCGAGCATTTTTGAACGCAGTGCGTCAATTACTACATCTACCCAAGGTTCTGCCTTATTTAAAGGCACATCCATTTTGTCAGCTACTGTTCGCACGATATCACGTTTCGTATATGTTACCATCGTTTTATTGATTATTAAATTTAAGAGTTCACTCCAATTTTACTGTCACTCTGAGCATGTATCTATAACAAAGCTATTATTAATAAAAGATTTGAATATAGATATAGGTAAATCAGACATTTTTTATTACGTAAAAACACCTACGCAATAAACGCTGAACTGAGCATATAGCCAATTATTCGTATCTAGTCACATTTTTGATACTGTCCACTCTTTCGAGTTTCTGAATAATCTTTTCAAGATGTTTTAAATCACTTACATGTATGGTAAGTATTCCTTCAAACATCCCGCCTTCACTACTAACGTTAATACTTTTCATATTCGTTTTCAATGATTTGGCAAGAACTTCTGTTAAATCATTGACCAAGCCTACTCTGTCTTCTCCTATAACCCTAACAGCGCCGAGAAATTGTGTGTCGATATTTTTAGCCCAGTTAACATCAATAACTCTTTCACTGTCTGTTCTGATAAGATGATGGGCATTTTTACAATTTGACCGATGGACCTTCACATCGCCGTTACGGCTTATAAAACCAATTACATCATCCCCGGGGATAGGATTACAACAATTTGCGTATGAGTATTTAACCCCGGTCAGTTCTCCCTCAACAAGCAGGGCCTTACCTTCGCCAACCGATCGCGCTGATATTCTGTAATTTTCCTGTATCTCTTCTTCTGATGGTTCCTCTATCTCCTGATCCGGCGACTCGAGCCTGCCCTTGCTTTTCAGCTCTTTCACAATCTTGAAAAGATCGTTTACATTGAATGCGCCGACGCCAATCTCATGAAACAGTTCTTGAGCATTTTCAAACTTGAACCGTTTTGCAATCTTGGTGAGCTCCTGGTCAGAAACTTCAACTTTTCCCTTCGAAGCTTTTTTCTGCCATATCTCACGCCCTTCATCAGCTACTTTACGTTCTTTCTGTTTGATGAACTGACGAAGCCTGGATTTTGCCTTGTGCGTAACCACATCACCCATCCAGTCGGCATTCAGGTTGATCTTATTTCCGGTAATAATTTCAACCTGATCGCCAATTTTTAATTTTTGACGCAATGGCACCATTTTACCGTTTACTTTTGCTGCCACTGCCCGTTCGCCTATTTCACTGTGTATCTCAAAAGCAAAATCGATACATGAAGCGCCTTTTGGCAGCGTTTTCAACTCGCCGGTGGGGGTAAATATGTAAATTTCATCCTGATAAAGATTCAGCTGAAAATCTTTCACAAATTCGGTTGCAGCTTCAGGACGGGGGCTGTCAAGAACATCGCGCACCCAGTGTACAAATTTATCCAGCTCTGTGCTGCCATCGGAGTTGCCCTCTTTATACTTCCAGTGGGCAGCCAGGCCGTGCTCTGCAATGTCGTCCATTTTTCGCGTACGAATCTGCACCTCTACCTTTTTTCCCTGTTTGGTAATTACCGTGGTATGCAAAGACTGATAGCCATTCGCCTTGGGAACTGAAATAAAATCCCTGAAGCGTTTTGGAATAGGGGTGTACCAGTCGGTGATTACCGAGTAGACGCGCCAACAATCCTCTTTTGTGTGGGGATCTTCCAGAATAATGCGGATGGCAAACAGATCATAAATCTCCTCAAAAGGTTTCTGCTGCATCTGCATCTTCCTGAATATCGAGTAGATGTGTTTAGGCCGGCCTTTGATCTCGAATGAAAAATTCTGTTCCCTCAGAACATTTTCAACAGGCTCCATAAACTGTTTAATAAAGGATTCTCTAGCCTCTTTTTTTTTTTTTAATTTTCTGACAATAAACTTAAATGAATTGGGATCAATTACCTTAAAACAGAGATCCTCAAACTCATTTTTGATTTTAAAGAGCCCAAACCGGTGAGCCAGCGGAGCATACAGCTCCATTGTTTCTGTTGCCTTTTTGAGCTGTTTCTGATGCGGCATATGGCTGATCGTGCGCATGTTATGAAGCCTGTCGGCAAACTTTATTAACATTACACGAACATCTTCCGCCATCGACAGAATCAACTTCATGAAGGTCTCGGCCTGCTTGGTGTCGCGAGTTTCAAATACACCGGTAATTTTTGTTACACCATCAATAAGCTGACGAACCACCGGATTAAACAACTCTTCTACCAGGTCGAGCGTAACCGTAGTGTCTTCTACTGTATCGTGAAGCAGGGCCGCTACAACCGATTCATCATCAATATTAAAATCGTCTGCCATTATTTTCGCAACCTCAAGAGGATGCTGGTAGTATGGCTCACCTGAGGCTCTCACTACCCCGTTGTGAGATTGACAGCAGAGTTTAAAAGCCCTGGTAACCAACTCATCATCCGTTACTTCCAGGCGTTTGTGACATAGTTCCAGCAACTCAGTCAGCTCTGCCCGCTGCTGTTTATTAAGCGTGTACTTCTCAATTTTCTCGCGGATATCTGTATCCACTTTTCTCATAGTCGGTTTCGATAAACTTAAAGCGGTGGAGTAAGTTAAACCTATTTGCACCCACCGGAGTTCAGGGCCAAGAAAATAATATAAAACAAATAAAGGTAGTCAATCTGATTGACTACCCTCCGGATTTCCTGTCTCCTAAATGTTTAATTAAATGCTAAATATTATATAGCTATTAACGTATTACTTTCCCCCTAAGTGTAATTAGCATTAATCTATCTGCCGAAATCGTCTTCAACCCGAACTATATCATCTTCATCTGATGGATTTTCCGGATCGATATGCTGCCATATTTCTGCCAGAATAGACCACCCTTCAAGCCCAACCAGCCTGTGCCGTTCGCCTTCCCTGAGATTGATCACATCTCCTTCTTGCAATGTACGCAGCGGGCCCGGTGAATCATTACTACTTGTAACAACACCTACGGTACCCTGCAAAACCTTCCAGATTTCAGTTCGACGGTGGTGATATTGCCAGGACAGCCTTTTGCCGGGAGCCACCATCAGCAGCTTAGGGCTCAGTTTCGCATAACCGGAAAAGTGTTCTGCTTCTAAATGCGGGAAAAAGGAGTCTATAAAAAGGGAAGATTGCGACTCTTCAATGACCAGAAACCCGCCCCATGGCCTTGATCTGTCCTGAGACTGTACGCTCAATCCCATCTGTTTCAGGAGTTTCTCTGCGCGTTCAAAAATTTGGTTTTCACCTGTAATGACACTGTTCTGTTCTGAATTCACCTGTCAACGTTTTCAATCCATAGATGCAGATATAGACGGCACAAACCGGTCCTATCCCTTTGAGGCCGGAACGGTAACTGTAAACACGGTTCCTACTCCCACTTCGCTTGAAACATCTATCTTTCCGCGATGAAGGTCAACAAAATGTTTTATGATAGAGAGGCCAAGGCCTGTCCCTTTCTCTCCCTGTGTACCCCCTTCTGATTGCATATTATTTTCAAACATGCTCTCTAATTTTTCATCCGGGATTCCTCTGCCGCTGTCTTTTACTCTCAAAATCAGATCGACCTCGTTCCCTCTTCTCTCCTCTTTGAGCCGAACATCAACTTGTCCGCCATTCGCTGTAAACTTGAGGGCATTCGATACCAGATTTCCGATGATCTGTTCAAACTTGTCACCGTCGAGATAGATATCGCTGTTTAGTTCTTCAACTGTAAAGGTCAGCTCTATGCTCTTATTTAGGGCTGAAGGCTTATACAGCTTCCTTACATCATCAATCATCTCTGCAAGGTCCACACTCTTTCGGGTAAGTGAAAAGCCGGTCGATTCAATCAATGAGTATTGAAGTACTTCATCAATCATCCGGTTTAGCTGAATCGCACTTTGCTGAATAATGTTCATCATCTCCAGCTCCTCTTCAGTTTCGAGCTCCTCATTCAGAACACTGCTCATACCAATGATTCCATTTAATGGAGAGCGCATATCGTGGCTCAGCATTTTCATGAGCTGTGTTTTGTGGCGCGACATTTTCTGCAGTTCGCTGTTTTGCTTGCGCAATTCAAACCGCGCCATCACTTCACTTGCCAAGATTTGCAGCTGACGCTTCTTCCGT
>SKRK01000272.1 GCA_007118525.1 Balneolaceae bacterium | reverse complement strand
TCCGATTGGGGTTGGGAAGGTTTACGAAATAGCCGAGGTGCAGATGGTTGTAGCTGGCTCCCGTGCTTCCCACAGTTCCGACGGGATCACCGCTGTTCACCCAATCTCCCACACTTACGTCTATCCTGTCGAGATGCAGGTAGCTGGTTGCGAGGGTGTCAGCATGTTTAACGGTAACCGCATTGCCGGCTCCGCTGCCCGTGCCGCTCCAATGGTCTGTCTCTACAACTTCACCGGGCAGTACCGGGTAAACAGGTGTACCTCGCGGAGAGGGCAAGTCAATGCCTGCATGGAAGTCGTAGCCGCTTGGAAGGCTTCTGGGGCCATATTGAGCATAAGAAAGGTCGCTATTAAGCTCACGATCGCGGCTAATGGGCCACTGGGCATTTTCAATTTCCACCGGTTCACGTACCTGCTCCTGATCTTCATCAGGATCAGGATCCGGCTCAAAGGTGGATGTACTCTCTTCACAGGCTGCTAAAAATATCAGGGCAAATATCAGAACAGGTATTGTATGGTTTGACAGAAACTTCATGTTATTCAAGGAAATGGTTGAAATAATGACTCTCATTAAACTATCTGATTTGATGGCGGAATTCAACCGGGAAGGTCTATACACAACCAGTTTTATTCTAACAGAATAACGATTATCAAAAGTAGATTCACCGCCAATAACTTGTTAAGTGTGCTAAGTCCGGCGTAGTCCCATGTCCCCCTGTTCTCTTTGCGTAATTTGCGGTTTAAATTAAGTGTCCATTAGATAGTGTTCATTCCCTCCTTTATTAAAAACCGACAAGAACGCCAAGTGCCGCAGAGTGTATAAATTATAGATAGCTTTGCGTTTTCTGCGAACTTGGCGGTTGATTTTAGGGACTTAGTACACCGTTCAACAAAGATTGGTGTAATTTAATTGAGGACAAAGCCTTAAGTATTAATAACTTTTTTGTAACGATTAAGAGATTTATTAGTCTTGTAAAAAAAGAGTGAAGAGTAAAAACGACAGTACAGGTACATGGAGAACAATAAAGACTATACAGGGTTACGAAGAGGCACTTAAGAGATTGTCTGTAGCCGAAACAAGAGTTTTGGACTTGGTGGGGCAAGGATATACCAATACTGAAATTGCAGATAAACTGGGCAACTGACCGCGGGCCATTCAAACGCACAAACAGAATATATGCCGTAAAATCGGAGTGAAGGGGAGACTTGGGCTGCAAAAGTGGCTCTGGGAGGTCAGGAACGATGAAAAGAAGAGATAGGGGATAGTGTGAGGCTACGTACATGTACTTAAAATAATACGCACATGTGCGTATTGATGAGTTGGTGTTAGATGGGTATGATTTGACTAACTGTTATTTTTAAGACCAACAAACGCTTTTATAGAGATGTATATTAAAAAAGATATAAATTGACTTGATAGTATTTTAAACAGTAAAAAATGAACAACTATATAAAATATACATTCAGTTTTATATTGGTTACTGCCGGTATATTGATTTTAATATTTTATAGTGATAGGCGGCAAAGTTTTCCTATATCGATTATTAAGGAAGATTTAGAAAATTCTGAAATAAATTCGGACTCAATTAATATATCTATTGATATTCAGGAATTAAATGAAAGAATCATAGCACTCACAAAAGCAAAGCTGGGGCAAGAAAGGATACTTCCTTTCATGTTAATAACCTCCAAAACGTGTCCGCCCTGTAGCGATAATATCGTTGAATATTCGGAGTTGTTAAATGATCATGATCTTTTTTTTGAACCAACTCTGGTATTTGTAGATGAAGAAAGCGTAAATGTAGATCGATTTCTCTATGTAAATGATCTGCAGGTACCTCATGTGATGTTGGATTCTGAATATGCTGAATCATTATATGCGTTTGCAGAGAAAATCATATTTATAGATTTGAACAAAGAGGATGTATTCTATACAATGGAAATTCCAACTGTTACAGTATCCATATCATATAAAGAGCTGAAGTTAAATGAAGTTGCCATGATTTGGCAAGAGATATTCAATCAGGATGAGTCAATAAGTACTTTCGAAGTTGATCATTAATCAAACCATAATTCAAAATATAAGAACTGCCATGAAAAAAATAATATTTAACAATTTACTGATACTCGGATCATTGTTGTTTTTTCTTGCTGTCAGCGCTTTTACTATAATACCGGAACAGCGAATTATTACCAATACTAGTAATTGTTGGACTTGTCCGTCTCAAAATACCTGCGGACCTGCCACATATTGTGGTTTTAGTGAATGTGAACCAGACTTGGGCGAATGGTGTGAATTGTTCGGGATGTTATGTGGATCTTCTCCTGAATGTCGCGCAGAAGTAGAAGTAGGGTAAATCATCCATTATCTCTTTAATCGATATAAGAAGTATGAAGGGTTTATTCCTATTTAGAAAAAAACGGAGTAAACTCTTTATATTTATATGTTTAACTAAATTTGGTTATTCTTTTATGAATCTTAAGTCTATCGGTATGATTTCCTTGGTACTTTTATACTTTATGCAGCTCACTTCCTGTCAAAGTCACTCATCTGATACGATACCTGTAGACAGAGACGGACTTCAGTCGGTTATAATGCATACAGATCTTGTTATCGGATCGGAAGACCAGCCGTTTGAAAACCAGTTTGGTCGGCCAATAGCTGTAAGAACCGATAATGAAAACAATATTTATGTGGCGGACCGTGCCAGTAAAATCATTAAAGTATTCGACAGGAATGGGAACCATATACGCAATCTGGGAGGGCGTGGTAGAGGCCCTGGTGAATATCAGGAGATGGAATTTATGGAACTTACCCCCGATGGGCACCTGGTGGTTATGGATCGGGGAAACCTTTTATATACGGTGGTAACAACCCAGGGAGAGTTTGTGGAATCATTCCCATACAACTGGGATAACCAATTTTTCCCCACACAAATTTATTACATCGGTGAAAAAATGCTGGCTCTCTTTTTAGATGCAGACCGCCGGTCGGAAATCGCCAGAAATGATCGGGATTTGTTCCATATATATAGTGTAGATTTCCAGGAGCCGCTTGATTCGTTTTTTCCTTTTAACAGACTTGAGGTTGGTGAGGGATTTACATGGCTTGAAACAATGCGAACACCCGGAACTTTTACGATAACTCCGGACCAATCACAAATGATATACTCTCCTGTTATCTACAAAGGTCTGCTTTATGTATTTAGCCGACAGTCAGGTGGCCGATGGTCGTTTGAGAAAACCATCGAAGGCCTCAAACCCCAGGTGATACCTTATGAAATTATTAATTCTTCGGAAGATGAATATGAATCAATAAGACATCTTCCAGGTGTAACAATGATTTATTCGGACAAAGTATATATGGGAAGATTGCTAAGTTTCGATGCAGGTATTTTTCATCTCAGTGACGGCCGGCGAATACATTTTTGGGGTGAGCGAAAAGCAAATGAATTATTTGACTACGAACAGGGGATGGATTATCATTACTTGACTATCAATGCTCAAGTTTTCAATGAACTGGATGAAGTGATATGGTATGATGAATTACTAATCGTTAAAGAGCCTCACCCCTCTCGTTATAGATTCAATTTGGTTAACTGGAAGGATAATGAGGACAATTTCTATCTTATAGAACAATCCATGGATGAAGTACCGGTTGTTCGAAGATTTTCAGTTGAATTAGTGGACGGGTAAGATCACGTTGTTCTCTCTGAATAATGGTTGTCTCCTGAAACTGTAGATGCTTTCTTAATTTCGAATCTGGAAGCAGTTGAAATGGAAAATACGTCAAAAAGTCCATCTGCTGTGCGAAGATGAGCGGGAATATTGATTCAGTAAAACACAGGAAGAGCGGCTTATATCGCGTATAAATATAAATCAACTAAGTGGTTTTTCACTATGATTCAGATTTCAACTCACCCTTATTATACTTGTGAATTATACTTGAAATCAACGTCTGATAAGGCACATCTTCTTCCATCGCTTTTTCCTGGATATGTTTAAAATCCTTTTCCGTGAGGCGGATGTTGATCCGTTAGTTTTTTCAGCATGCTGTTTTTGGCGGCTTGTTTAATCTCCTCTTTTAATTCATCGCCGGAAGAAACCCACTCCCCGTTCTCGTAGGATTCAATGATCTCTTTCTCTTCTTTATCTAAATAATCCATAACTGATTCTCCTTTTTGATATATGTTTACTCTAAAATGAGAAAATAACACAGCTTGTAAAAGCTATTGTACTTGAGATTAAGATAAGATTAATAATCAAGAGGTTAAATGCGACGAGGAAACAAAAAAGCCGGGCGACTTTTTAGAGTCGACCGGCTTTTCTAGATAATTTGGATTAAATTAGAGTGACAACTCTCACCGTCTAGGAGATACATCACTCCCAGAGAATCAATGCCCGTTCACATGATGCCCATGTCCATCGGCCTCAATAATGGAGTGCCAGTCGAACTGCTCGCTGTACCCTCCTATGCCATAACTTAACGCCTTCGGAGGGCAGGGCCCTCGCGCTCCCTCCAGAAAGGCAAGCGCTCACGCGGATGGTTTCCGATCTCGTTCATGGTGGAGGCATCATAGAGTCGACCGTTCATCATGGTGTAAACCACGTTTTCGGTGTCGAAGATATCCTCCAGCGGGTTGCCGTCGATTACAATCAGGTCGGCTAGTTTGCCCGGTTCAAGCGAACCGATATGGTCACCTATCCCAATACTATTAACACCGTTGAAGATGATTACTTTCCTCCTAAATGTATGACTGTCATAATGATATAAACATCTATACTATTATTATGAATATCTAATGTAACGTTTGAGGGGGGGGGTATCTCTTGTAAGAGAGTGAGTCTTGAAAATAATAGAGAAAGGTACATGAAGAGGAGTAAATGATAAGCTATGAAGAGGCCATGAGAATTTTATCTGTTGCAGAAGTGAAAGTGCTGGATTTGGCTGAGCAGGGGTACACAAGTATTGAAATTGCAAAGAAGCTGGGAAATTCTCCGAGGACCGTTCAGACGCACAAAAACAATATTTGCAGGAAATTGCGAGTAGAAGGCAGGCTTGGGTTGATAAAGTGGCTTTGGATGGTTAGAAATGGGAAAAATGGAGAGTAAGTGCGAGTAAAAACTACGTACATGTGCTTAAAATAATACGCACATGTGCGTATTGATTTTAGGAGCCCATAGAATTAGTGTATCAGTAACATTTAATTAATAATAAAAAAGCGAGGTTATTATGAAACTAGTTTCACTTTTATTCATATTTGCCATGGGATTTTCTTACACAAATGTTGATGATGCCAAAATAAAACATGTAGAAAAATTAGACATGATTGTTTTGACATGTGATGAATATAACAAGCTGAATTCAATTGCTATTATGTCCAATCCTTGTTCAGGAATGAGTAATTGTGGTGCGAATACAAACAATTATTGTGGACATATAGATGTTAATGATCCAGATGGTCCTAATCACACAATTATATGTAGAGGGCGGCCAGATGTAGTAGATGAGCTAGAAGAAAATTAATTACATAAGACTGACTAATTTTTAAATGTAAAAATAAAAAGCCCCGCCTTTGTTAATTCATAAAAAAGGCGAGGCTTTTCAATAAGATCATGATGAAAAAAAAGTTAATTTTGATCCTATGGCTTTGGCCTATGTCATGTTATGGACAAACCATTCAGGATTTATGGCCAGCAGCGGAAAAACAGCAGGAGTTTCTCGAGATTAAAGTATTGGATACGTTGAAACAAATTGATGTTATAAGATTTCATGATAATGAATTTCTAAATCCGGGACTTATTAAGGTTAGAGAGAGTACAATATTGGTTTATGATTTTTATATGAAGCAACTTTATTCGGTAAACCGTGACAATGATCCAAATTTGATAGAGGAGATTGGAAGAGGTAATGGAAGTGGACCGGGGGAATATCGTTTTGTAGGATCAATTGATTTGGATGAACATCACAATAGATATACTCTGGATACAGAACTACTCCGACTTTCGGTATGGGATTCAAATAATGAATTAAAGGGTGTTTATAACCTTGGCGCTGGAGGGGGAATTCCAGGAAAAATAGCTACTGATGGTGAATCTCTTATTCTGAAATATGCATTTGCAGGGAATTCAGAGTATCAGTTTGGCCTGATTTCTAAAGATGGTAATCTGTTGCATCGATTTTATGAGCTGAATACGTGGATGAATATTAAATCACCACTTTTATATGAAGGTCATATTTCTGCTCAAAAAGGTAAAATCGCATATGCCAGCGTAAACTATGGAGTTTTTATGTTGCTCGATCTGGAGGGAAACCTTGTCTTTACAAAGCAAATGATAGACCCATTGAATGGGCTGGAAATGGAGGTTCGCCAGTCAGGTTTTACTCTATCAACTACTGTAAAGAATACGTCCAGAATAGTAACCCTATCGCTTGATTTGACAAAGGATAAAATATTCATCCTGTATTCAGGATCAAGGAGCTTGCAGTCCAATCGGATTGATGTCTATGACGTCACTAATGGACATTATATTTGTACCTTTATACTGGATGAATACGTAAATGACATTTCTGTCGATGGAGAAAATCTTTTTGCTATTGTTCCGGAAAATGAAAACGAAAAAGCGAGGATAGTAATTTATCAATTATCAATGGACTGACTTTTTGTATTTAATGCCCCATGCCCAAGCCTGCCTCCACCGGTAATGGCATGCCAGTCGAACTGCTCGCTTCACCCCTCTCGCTCCCACCAGAAGGGCAGGCGCTCGCGTGAGTGATTACCGATTTCGTTCATGGTTGAGGCGTCGTATAGGCGCCCGTTCACCATGGTGTAAACCACATTTTCGGTGTCGAAGATATTCTCCAGCGGGTTGCCGTCGATTACAATCAGGTCGGCCAGTTTGCCAACTTCAAGTGAGCCGATGTGATCGCCCATTTAGATGCAACTAAATGATATAATAGAGAGAAGGGAATTATTAAAAAACTGGCATCATCGTTGCCGTGTGTGTTTGTGATAGCTACATTCCCGATGGGGCAAATGCAATTAAAAACAATAACAAGGGAATAAAATACGCCGATTATGAAGACCAAAATAGTGATTATTGTATTGTCAGGAATGATCCTGTTTTCCATATCCTGCACAGCCGGAAGTGAAAATGAAGCAGAACACCTTGCCGCACCTGTTTCTCTTGAACGGGTAAACATTTGGAGCATTGAAGCGCCGGATCTGATACCTAATCCGGTGTATGCGGGAGCCCTGGAGGACGGCGGGCTTGTGATTATTGACCGTTCCCTGAATACCATCAATCATTTTGATGCAGAGGGAAATCACCTGTCTACCCGGGGAGGTGAAGGCCGCGGACCAGGTGAGTACCAGACCATCATTGCAGCAGATATTCATCCCGACGGCAGAATAGCCATCGCAGATCTGAACAGCGCGCGAGTTACCATTCTCTCATTACATAATGAAGAAGAGTTAACGTTTCCCTATAAAACCGGTTGGAATCCGCAGCTGCAATGGACCAGCCGGGGGCTTGTGATTCTGAATCATCCTTTCACCATCATGGCATCCGATCCCGGTGATATTCTCATGCGGCTGTACGATTTGGAAACCAATGAAAAAGAGGAGTTCTACCAAATGGAGCTGGTAATGAGTGATCCTCCATTTGAAGAGATTTCGTGTACATTCTGCTGGTTTCGCTTCATGGATGATCTGAGATTCTTTACAGCTCCGCAGGACACCAGTTACAGGGTTTTCAGGGTGAATCCGGAGACAGGTGAAGAGACCCTTTTTCGCAGAATTGGAGTTTCACCTGTGGCTTACACCGAAGAAGAAAGGGCAGAACTGGCTGAAAACCGGGCTCGCGGACTGCAGGCTGCCGGATTGGATGAACCGGGCGACTACCGTGCACCGCAATTCAGAAACCGCTTCAGAGATTTCTTCCCCGATGATTCAGGCAGATTATGGGCGATACTGAATGGACGAGCAGATGAACCGAACCGGATTGATATTTTTTCAGCCGAAGCGGAGTATCTTGGCACGCTGAACGGCCCTGAGGGCGCTTCTTCCATTCAATACACGAAAAGAGGATACCTCCTGGTACGATACAGGAACGATGATCCGGACCGCTGGGAAGGGGGGCTTTACAGGGTAACAGAGTAGTTCAGCTTGGCAGCTGCATAAATCTAGTATCCATTCATGTGATATCTCAGTAATGGGGACGTAGGCATTGTGGCATTATGCTATAATTTAGGCACGTAAAAATCGTAATCAGCAAATGTGCTCAAGCAAATCATTCTTATCGGTTTTGAATATTAATTCTATTTTCAGCCTGAATCAGTGTCCATGCCCATGCCCGCTTCCACCGGTGATGGCATGCCAGTCGAACTGCTCGCTGTACCCTCCTATGCCATAGCTTAACGGCTTCGGAGGGCAGGGCCTTCGCGCTCCCACCAGAAGGAGAGGCGCTTGTTCTGGTGGTTCGATTTCTTTAAAGCCGGCAAGTCTACCCACTTCAAATTAACAGATGTAATCGCCCCCAATGCAAATTGGTTGCGTTGCTGATGGCTTCATTCAACCTAAGTGTATGACTATCAATTTGCTATAGTCATCAATAGCATTATTAATAATATCTAATGTAACGTTTCAGGGGGGGGGTATCTCTTGTAAGAGAGTAAGTCTAAAAAAAATAATAGAGAAAGGTACATAAAGAGAAGCAAATGATAAGCTATGAAG
>SKRK01000044.1 GCA_007118525.1 Balneolaceae bacterium | reverse complement strand
TTTCACGTTGTGTCTTGCACCTTGCGCTCCCGATGGGTCGGGATGTCGCTATCGCGCCACCTGCGCCTTGAACCTTGTTAATACCCCTTCACGCTTCCGTTGCCTCTTGGGTCAGCGGCGCCGTGCATCAAACCGTTTTCATCCATCATAATGGTATGGATCAGTGCGATATTTCCAATTCTCTGTATGTGATGACCTTTTTCCTCCAGCAGGTGAATGGTATCGGCAGAAAAGAATAACCCCTCGACGAGGAGCCTGTCGGGCAGCCACTGGTGATGAATTCGTGGAGCGGCAATTGCCTGCTCTGCATTCATATCAAAAAGAGCCATATTCAGAAAGTTCTGAAGAGTAGCTGTAATGATTCTGGGGCCTCCGGCCCCACCGCCGATGAACCGGGTTTTCCCATCCTTAACGGCTATAGTAGGGCTCATGCTGCTCAGCATCCTTTTACCGGGTTCAATGGCATTGGCCTCGGCGCCAATCAGCCCAAACATGTTTGGAGTACCCGGTTTGGCGGAAAAATCATCCATCTCATTATTCAGCAGAAATCCTGCCCCGGTTACGGTTACAAAGCTTCCAAATGAACCGTTCAGGGTGGTGTTTACAGCAACCGAGTTGCCGTGCCTGTCGGATACGTTGAAGTGGGTGGTTTCAGAGCTCTCCTGGGTGATGTTTACCCTGCCGTGAGAAATATCTTCACTCAGAGTGGCATGGTCTGTTTGAAAATCCCCCATTCGTTCTTTGATGTAGTTCAAACCTGTCAGGTCACCCATAGGTATATCCACAAAGTCGGGATCGCCAAGCCAGTAGTTTCGGTCAGCAAACGACCTTCGAAAAGCTTCTGCAAGCAGATGTACATATTCGGCTGAGTTAAATTCCAATGTATCGGGGCCCGCGGTTTCAATCATTTTTAAAACCTGATCCATCACAAAACCGCCGCTGCTTGGGGGAGGCATCATATAGAGCTCATATCCATTAAATTCGGTTTTTAACGGTTCTCGCCAAACGCTGCGGTACTCTCGCAAATCGCGCATGGTCATAATTCCGCCTGTACGCTGCATTTCGTTTACAATCAGGCGCGCTGTTAATCCCGCATAGAACCCACGCCTGCCGGTAGTGGCAATCCGGTTCAGGGTTTCAGCAAGGTCGCGTTGTATAAACCGGTCGCCTTCCTTCCACTCGGTTCCGTTACTTTTGATAAAGATCTGTTTGGAACCCTCAAACTGTTGCAGGCGGTCTGAGGCGTTGTTCAGGCTTCTGGCCTGGGAGTGGCTAAGCCTGTACCCCTCTCCGGCAAGTCTTATAGCCGGTTCCATTACAATTTCAAGAGGAAGGGTGCCATACCGTTCCAATGCGCTGATCATGCCATCTACTGTACCGGGCACACCGGCTGCCAAAGGCCCTATTTTACTCTTTTCGGATTGATACTCCCCATCCTCATCCAGGTACATGTTTCGGGTTGCCGCATTGGGAGCTTTCTCCCTGAAATCGAGTGTTGTTACGTTTCCATCAGCCAAACGGATCACCATAAAACCGCCTCCCCCGATATTACCCGCCCGGGGCAGTGTAACAGCCAGTACAAACTGAACAGCAACCGCTGCGTCAATCGCGTTGCCACCCTGTTTTAAAATTTCAAGGCCGGCAGCCGACGCATGTTCATCTGCAGAAGAGATCACACCATTTTCATAGGTTTTTAAAAGGCCGGTTTGTGCCTGAAGAGCTGTTTGTATAGATGTTGCAGAGAGGATGAGCAGGAATAACGCTTTGAAAACGATATGCATAAGTAATATAGAGCTATTTTTTTGAGTTAGGCTCGAGGATGAAACTCTTTATGGATTTGATGTAGCAGTGAACGGTCAACATGGGTGTATATTTCAGTAGTTAAAATAGAACTGTGGCCAAGCATCTCCTGAACAGCCCGTAAGTCGGCTCCTCCTTCGAGGAGATGCGTTGCAAAAGAGTGCCTGAAAATATGGGGAGATACATTTTTTTTGATATCCGCTTTCATGGCATATTTGTTGACAATATTCCAAACGCTCATGCGGGTTAACGGGCCGCCTCGTTGATTCAAAAAAAGCCGGTTCTTTGTTTTTCCCGGGTTTTTGGGTTTGATAAATACTTTTCGGGCAGTTTCGATGTAGTGTTCAATAGCCTGTTGGGCAATTTCACCAACCGGTACCAGCCGCTCTTTATTTCCTTTCCCGATTACCCGAATAAATCCAATTTCAAAGAACAGGCGATCCATCTCCAGGTCGGTCAGTTCACTAACGCGCATGCCGCTTGCATAAAGTGTTTCGAGAATTGCAGCATCGCGTATTCCGGCATGGGTGGTTCGGTCGGCTTCATTTATAATCCGCTCTACTTCCACAGCATCGAGCACCTCCGGCAGTTTCCGGGCTTTTTTAGGCAGCTCAATCAATTCAGCCGGATTGGCTTCTGCAAACTGTTCAACAACCGCAAATTCATGGAAGCTGCGAATGCTGGAGATATTTCTTGCGATGGTACTTACAGACAAACCCAACTCGGTGAGCTCCCCAAGGTATGTTTCGATGTGCTGCAGAGTGATTCCGCCAAGATTCATGATTTTCAGATCATGACTCACAAAATGCAGATATCGCTTCAGGTCGTTTTCGTATGAATCGGATGAATTTTGGGCCAGACCTTTTTCAATTTTTACAAACTGCAAATACTGCTTTAATTGTAAATCAAATGATCCCATTACAGAGATTTTCCTTTCTCTATAGCTTTTTCAACATTTTCATCAATCTTTTTTGAATCCTCTTTCTCTTTCTGCTTCTTTTTCTTCTCTGCTTCTTTTTTGTCTTCGGGATATTCAATCCTGCTGTGGTATACCCCAACAAGGATATTCAAAAAAGTATCCTTTATGATTTGTATCTGCCTGAAGGTTAATGGGCAATTACTGAGCTGGCCATCGTGAATATGATCTTCCACCATTCGGTTAATCAAACTTTCCAGTTTATTGTAATTGGGATCTTTCATGGCCCTGGATGCCGCTTCAACACCATCAGCCAATAACAGAATACCCTGTTCTTTGGTAAACGGAATAGGCCCGTCGTACCGGAAATCTTTTTGTGCGATATCATCATCGTCTTCGGCCTGATCTTTTGCCCGACCGTAAAAATACTTTATAAGTGATGTACCATGATGCGTCTGAATGAAATCGATGATAACCTGCGGCAGATTTGACTCTTTTGCTTTTTTAACACCGTCTGAAACGTGAGCTTTAATAACGAGCGCACTCATTCTGGGTTTCAGTTTGTCGTGGTCATTTCCGGCGGCCTGGTTTTCAATAAAATAGGCCGGTTTCTCCATCTTGCCAATATCGTGATACATGGCGCCTACGCGGCAGAGAAGTGCATTTGCCCCAATCTCTGAAGCGGCAGACTCTGCAAGATTGGCCACCTGCAAACTATGATGAAATGTACCGGGGGCTCTGTTCATCAGCTCTTTCATAAGAGGCAGATTGGTATCGCCCAGTTCGAGTAGGGTAAAATCCGTTGTGATTTTGAACATCTTCTCAAACAACAAAATGAGGGGGTAAGTAAACAGGATAAACACGGAGTTAATAGCTATGAAGATGACATCTTCCAATAGACGTTCCCAGCCGCTGAACCGTGAAAGTGCAAATCCTGAAATAACTAATAAATACGTTATAAAAACCACACCGGGAGTGGTAAAGAAGAATTGAGATCGCTTTTTGATGTCTCTTACCGAGAACACGCCCAGCGTACAGGCGGCAATGGTTGCCACCAGGTATTCGAAACTGTTGTCGTGGATAACTCCGGTTATGATACCCAGCGTTACGGTTGCCATTAAACCAACTCTTGAATCAAAAATAATGGTGAGAATAATTGGAGCAACGGCTATGGGTATAATGTAACTGTTAACGTTCTCTATCGGATATATCAATGCACTGGCAAGAGTTATAATGCCCATTGCAAGAAATACCAGCAAAAACATGGATGGTTTTTGAAAGATCGACTTTCTATACAGGTATATATAGATCAGAAAGAGAAATGAGGCAATGATAATCACGGTGGCTTCGCCCGCGTAACGCAGCCATTTCTCCACCTCAGATGCCGTTGCAGCACGGGCCTCTGCAAGACTTCGAAGCTTGTTAGCCCTTTCGGCCGTTACAATATCACCCCGCCTGATAATAATTTCTCCCTGCTCAACAGCACCTTTGGTTTCAGAAATTTCGGCCAGGTTTTCCTGCAGAATAGCTTCGGTATCCGATTCGCTGTACTCCCAGGTGGGTTGAATAATCTGATCAAAAAGCTGAACTGCAGCGCGAAGCGCATTTGCTGAAAAGTCTCTGGAGAGCAGCAGATTGGCATACTCTCTGGCCTCCGAAACATCGCGCGTATTTGCCAGGTTGATGGTGCGCTCGGTTCGCTGGCGAAGGTTCCGGATCGTTATTTCATCGCGATTGAGCCCCTCTTTGGTTCGGTCTATGATGCCATCCGAAAGTAGCTCATTAATAACGCTCTGAAGCCGGTTACGGATTTGAACGGTTAACAGTCGCTGCTCAGGAAGATTATTGAGCTGAACGTTGGCATAGTTTTCAAGAAGCACCCTCCATGAGCTGTCATCAAGCTGTACATTGGAGAAGTTTCGTTCTTGTTGATGACGAACACTGTCGTTTGCGGCTGAAACCTGGTCATCCATTTTTGCCCGCTGCCACTGCAGATAGCTGTCAAGTACAGGTTGTAGGCTTCGGTAAACCGAGTCCATTCGAGCTTCAATCAGAAGGGGTGCATTATGATTTACATGGAAAACCGGAGGTGTATTGCGAATAATGGTTTCCCGTTCCTCTTGTAGTTCATCAGCTGTCTTTTTCAGCGAAAAAGTGAATGGTGCTGTCAAATCGTCTGCTCTCCAGGGTTCGCCTATAGTGTAGCTTGCCACGGGCTGGAAGGTAGTTTGCGGAAGTGTTACAAGAATAGCACCTAAGAAAATGATAAAAATAACTACTCGAAGATAGCTGTTTTTCTTCGCTTTATCTTCTAATTGTTTCTTTTTCTTCTTCTTACCAATGTTAGGAGCGCCCTCAGGCTTTTTTGCCCCAAGACCCAATTTTTTGAGAATACTCATAATAAAATTTTAGTGCACATTGATAGTGGTACATGTTAATAAGAAACAGCTCAAAAGTATAACTGAGTCTTATAAATTGAAAAAATGTGATGACAGTGGTTGGTATTATGGTTTATTGATCGCTTATCATGGCCAGAAAGTCATCTTCATTCAAAACGGATATATCGTGTTTTTTAGCCTTTTCAAGCTTACTGCCGGCATTTTCGCCCGCAAGAACGTAATCCGTATTTTTGCTTACAGAAGAAGTTGTTGTTCCGCCATGTTTTTCTATCAATTCAGCAGCTTCTTTTCGGGTTAATGTGGGCAGTGTACCCGTGAGTACGATTTTTTTTCCTTCCAGCACGGAAGATATCATTTCTTCCTCTTCTTTTTCAAAAGCGAGGCCACTCTCTTTAAGCGACTTCAATACGTTCTGATGTTTCTCATTTCTGAAAAATTCGTAGACAGATTCTGCGATTTTAGGCCCAATAGAGTCTATAGTAGTCATTGTTTCAATGTCTGCATCCACAATATCATCTATCGAGTTAAAATGCCGGGCGAGATCCTTTGCCACAGTTTTACCTACAAAACGGATACCGAGAGCGTATATGATACGTTCAAGAGGCTGCTCTTTGCTTTTGGCAATGGCATCAATAAGGTTTTGTGCGCTTTTTTCAGCCATCCGTTCCAGGGGAACCAGGTCGCTCTTCTTCAGTGTATAGAGATCGGCAAAATTTGAAATCAGGTTTGCATCAATCAGCTGTTCTACTACGGCTTCACCCAGCCCGTCGATATCCATGGCATCGCGGGAAGCAAAATGTTTAATGCGTTCAAGAACCTGCGGCGGACAGGTTGGGTTTATGCATCTCCAGGCAACTTCTCCCTCAAATTTCACAAGTTTTTCACTGCAGGCCGGGCAGTTTTCGGGCATTTGAAAAACCGGGCTTCTGTCTTTACGGTCGGGATTTACCACGCTGATTACCTGGGGAATAATTTCGCCGGCTTTTTCAACAACCACGGTATCGCCGGGACGGATATCTTTTCGCAGAATTTCATCCTCATTATGCAATGAAGCGCGCTTAACGGTTGTGCCGGCAAGCTGAACCGGTTTCAGTTCGGCAACCGGTGTGATTTTGCCAAGACGCCCCACCTGCAGAGTGATCGATTCGAGCACCGTTGGGGCTTGTTCTGCTTCAAACTTGTAGGAGATAGCCCATCGGGGCGCTTTAGATGTATTTCCAAGCTCTTCTCGATACATCTCTTCATTCACCTTAATCACCACACCATCAATCTCATAGGGGAGTTCAGGGCGAATAGAGTTCCACTCATTAATGATATCCAGCACCTGATCTATCGACTTGCACACTTCAAAATAACCGGGTACCGGAAGCCCCATTTTCTTCATCAAATCCATTTTTGAGGATTGAGTCTGATCCCGGCTGCCGGTTTCTAGAAGCAGGTCGAATGCAATAAACTTAATGGGACGCCGGGCCACTTCGCGGGGGTCCTGCATTTTTAAAGAGCCGGCCGTGGAATTCCTGGGATTTGCAAAAGGTGTTAGCCCCTGTTCCTCCCTGAACTCATTCAGCCGCACAAACGCCTCTTTCTCCATATAAGCCTCGCCTCTTACTTCCACTACGGAGGGAGCTTCATGCAGCGTAAGCGGGATAACGGAGATGGTTTTAATATTTGAAGTAATGTCGTCACCTCTCTCCCCATCACCCCTGGTGGCCCCTAATATGAGCTTGCCGTTCTCATAGCGTAGCCTGATGGATGCCCCGTCAAATTTCATTTCAACGGCATAGCTGTAATTGACTTCTCCAAGGCGGTCTTTAACCCGCCGGTCGAAATCGCGCAGTTCATCCGCATTGTAGGTGTTATCGAGGCTCAGCAGAGGCTGAGGATGTGCCACATTCGGAAAGGAGCTGCTGGGCTCGCCACCGACTCTTTTGGTTGGCGAATCTTCAGTGGCCAGTCTGAACTCCTTTTCCAGTTTGTTCAGCTCGGCAAGAGCCAGATCATACTCTTTGTCGCTGATGAAGGGTTGAGCCTCCTGGTAGTATGCCCGGTTCGCCCTGTTAAGCAGATTGCGCAGCTCCTCCACGCGTTTTTCAGCCTGGTTACGGTCCATTTGAGTCGTTAGTTGCTTTTAAAATGATGGCCTGTTTGCAACCGAATCGGGTTCGGAAACATTCGGCGGCAGTTCAAATGGCACCTGTGTTGCCCACCGGGGGTCTGCTTCGAAAATATCACGGGTAATTTCAACAGCGCTTTCTTCAGCATTAAAATACTCCTGCCGGAAATTCTGTATCAAATGGCCATTCATAAAAAGAAGCATGTTATTGTACTGCCCGCGGACCCGGATCGTATCCCTGAACTCAAAATTGAGTGCTAAGCCCCGTTCCATCCAGTATGGATCTATTCTGGGTTTGAGATCACTCCATACGCGAACGGGATCAAGGCGTTCATTTGCGGCATACACTGTTAGGTAGAGTGTACCGTCAAGCACTGCCGGTTCTTCAGTTTCAGCAGGCTCTGTAATGTCCAAAGTCAGATCGTTGCCATTTGTTGGTGCGGGTATTGCTTGCTCAGTTGGTGAGGTTTGCCCGGCAGGGTCAATATCTGCCTGGAATACATCGTTTCGAACGAAGTAATAAATCGAAACAAAAAGCACCAATAAAATAACGATAGAGCCGATTACCCAAACCGGAGTTTTCTGCCTGTTGGTAACAAGTTTCCTGCCCGTATCAGCCCAGTTTATACTTCTGACACCCGGAGGAGGGGCCGGTTTGAATTGCACCTCGTCTTTTTTTTCTGTGTGCGATTCCTCTTCAGAATCATCGTCATCGGAAAAATCAGCGACAAAACGGGTGGATGCTTTTACCTCCTGTTCAGTGTCTTTTTTCTCCTCATTTGATTCTGATTTCGCTGATTGCTCTTCCGGTTTGGCCTCTTTATCGTCGGTTGTTTTACTTTTTTGTCCTTTATTTAATTCCGGAAAGGCAGTTAACAGAAGGTTATCGTACATATTGGCTTGCTGCAGATCAAGAGAATCCAGCAGTAGCTGTTCGTCAAGCTTTAAGAATCTTCCGTAGGTACGCACAAAACTTCGTACATAGGTCTTTATTTCGTCTGTTTGTTCAAAAATAGCTCCACTTTCAATAGACTTGAGCGTATTCAGTGGAATCTTCGTGGCGCTATGGATGTCCTCTATACTGTACCCGAGATGGGCGCGGATAATGGCCAGGTCTTTCCCTAATGAAGGCATAAATATGATAATTATGGTTTGGTAAAAATAGCTAAGTATAATATAACGTATTAAGACGCTGAATATCTTACAGAAGTTTATTTTTAGCAAAGCCCGGCTGTATCCGGTACTAAAAAATGGTTTCCAACAGTTCCCGATTCAGGGTTTTGACTATATCAGGGTTAACAGGCCCGAATATACATTATTATTTTGAGTTCGAGATATGATCACTGAGTCTGGTAATGGAAAAGTCCTATTTAGGGGAAATTACAGGTTACATGTTAACTAAAAGTGTCAACCAAATTTAGGCATCAACACCGTGCTCCGTGTCGTGTGCACCGTGAACCGTGAACCGTCACCCACGCGCTACGCCCTATGCGCTCACGATGGGTCGGGATGTCGCTACCG
>SKRK01000293.1 GCA_007118525.1 Balneolaceae bacterium | reverse complement strand
ATTGCACCCTGCCGCAAATCTTCAGCAAAGCGGGGACCCACAAGATCCGTTTTTTGCACGGTAACGGTGTAGTCTGGGTACATGGTGGCAAATGTGCTCAGTATGATGTCTCTTACCTCCGATACTTCTCCTTCAGCGTCTGTTCTGAGCAGGATTTCCCGGGGGGACCCGAAAAGTTTGATCTCAGGTGCACCATCCAGGGGTTGTGTTAATTCAGAACGTATATCCACAACATCAACCGGGTTGTCGAATTCGAATACGTACTCTTTTCCTCCACGGAAGTCGATTCCGTAGTTCAGGCCCATCGTTGCAATTGCAACAATCGACATGATTACCAGCACACCGGATATTACATAAGCAATATTGTGCATTTTTATAAAATCAAAACTTGGTGATTCAAACCATCTCATAATTAATACCTTTAATTTTTTAAAATTCGTGATTGATTAACCGAAGTTGACAACTGCAGTCTTTTCTCTGGTCAGGTAATCAACTATAACTCTGGTGATTACAATAGCGCTAAAGAGCGACGCGATAATACCTGCCATCAGTGTTATGGCAAAACCTTTAATCGGGCCAACACCAAAACTGTAGAGGATAATCGCCACGAAAAACGTGGTTACGTTCGCATCAATAATAGCACTCATTGCATTTGAGTATCCATTGTCAATGGCTGCACGTAGTGTTTTACCTCCCCGCATCTCTTCACGAATCCGGTCAAAAATAAGTACGTTGGCATCCACCGCCATACCAATGGTCAACACAATACCTGCCATTCCGGGTAGTGTAAGAGTTGCCTGGAAACCGGCCAGAATACCAAGTATAAAGATGATATTCAGAATCAATGCAAGGTCGGCGATGGCACCACCTGTTCTGTAGTAAACAATCATAAATATTGCAACAACCGTCAATCCGAATAGGGTGGAGTAGAGTCCGGCACGAATTGAAGCCTCCCCAAGGGATGCCCCAACTGTGCGCTCTTCAACAATATCGAGAGGGGCAGGCAGCGCACCCGAGAGAAGGATATTCACCAAATCTTCCGCTTCTCTCACGCCTCCAATGCCGGTAATAGACGAGCGGCCATTATTAATCTGCGATTGTACAGTAGGGTACGACTCCACGTATCCATCAAGTGCAATGGCCACCGGGCGTCCAATATTGGCTCCGGTAATTCGCGACCAGCGCCGGGCTCCTTCAGAATCCATACTCATGGACACTTCTGGTACATTTGTAGTTGGGTCGAAGGCTACCCGTGCTTCAGTTATCACGTCGCCTGTTAGCTCAACCTGGCTTCGGACGGCAATTAACTCATAAAGTTCTATTCCGCCATCAGATGCAAAGGACCGTGCTCCCCACATAAGATCAGTATTTCTTGGAATGAGCCGACGTACGTCTTCTTTTTCAAGCAGCCTGTTTACGGTTGCAGTATCGGGCCCTGCGGCATATCCGAATGCATATTGATGATGTTGCAGGCTGAATATATCGAGCAGATTTACGTCTTCCTCAGCTTGGGTCTCTTCTGCTTCCTCACGCTGAGCCTGGAAATATTCTCTTACCTGCTGTCTGGCTGAATTAATTTCATCTGGTTCAGCAACCATTCTGAATTCAAGGCGTGCTGTACCGCGAAGCAGGTTTCTCACCCTCTCTTCATCATCCACTCCCGGAAGTTCAACGATGATACGGTTTGTACCCTGTTGGAGAATTGAAGGTTCGGCCACACCGAAACGGTCAACCCGTGAGCGAATAATCTCCATGGCGCGCGTTACAGCTGAATCGCGTTGACTTTTAAGGTAGGATGCAATTTCAGAGTTTGTAGAACGCCGGGTAATATTTTCAGCATCTGATCTGTAGTACCGGCTGAGCATGGCATTTGGATCACGACGCTCAAATTCACTGACAAACTCATCAATAAAGTCGGTGCGCCGATCCAGAGCTATTTCATTGGCAGCTTCGATGATCTCTTCCAGATCCTCATCTGCAAAATCACCGGCCAGTTCGAGAATAAGACGTGGCTCACCAATCTCAAGAGTTACATACATGCCTCCCTGGAGATCGAGACCTAAAGACAGGGATCGTTCACGAAGACTTTGAAGTTTCTGAGCGTTTTCACTTTGGTATTGAACCCGCTCTGTTTCGGTCATATTTTCCATATGACGCTGCTCTAAATTCCATTGAATGGTCGGAAACAGGTACCATACCGTCAACCCGAGAAACAGGGCGATACAGACTAATTTAAAACCGTTTTTTTGTTTTTTCATGATAGATTAAATCGTTTTATAGTAAAATTCGATGTGCCTTTACAAACCGGGCACGGTTATTTTGTTTTTCTTTAAGGGGTGTGAAACAACTATTTCAGATACTACAGCCTGATAAATAAAAAGGCCGGAATCTGTCAAATGGCGTTTACAATTTCACAGAAAATTAAATCTTAATTTCAAACAGTGGTGTTGCGGCAATACGTGAGTTGTTCTAGGGTGCATTAATACTGATTCCATTTATCAGCGGAACAATGGCCTCACGGATTGTAAAGGGTTCGGGGAGAACCTCAAAAAAGTTGTTAAATAATAGTGCAGAAGTTACTTCCGGAGAAGATAGGTATTTTGAAAAATTTTGAGTGGAGAACCACTTTTGAATCGGTGGTGTAGCATCAGGAAGAATGGCATTCATTCCGGTTTTTTGATGCTGAAATACATTCCACTGGCTAATCAGCCAGGTAGAAACCTGCGAGTGCGAACTTTCAGGCAGTGATGCATAGATCCGAAATTCGTCTTTGTGATTTGCAACCAGCTGAGACGCTTCCTGAACCAGTATTAAAAAGTCATGGCTCTGTTCAGAGAGCTGGCGAATGGTGTTGCGCAGCTTAACTTCATTTTCATCACCTGTTGCAACAACGTTGTGATCCAGCCAGCGCGTGAAGGCTGTTTTTTGAGCATGGCTTGAGAGCGGCAGCAATAAATGAGCCAAAAATCCGGTCATTAAAACCAGGATGATTGCCGAGCGGTAAATATGTGTGAATCCCTTTTTCATTCGACGTAAAAAATAGTCAGATAGCAAACGGTTGACAAATTAAATTTGATCTGATTTCTAAAAGATAACGAAGAGAGTCAGAGAGTATTTTTCCGGTTGCCTTGTATGCCTTTAAGGGCTCTCAGGTTGTTAATTGTTTATTTACTCTCTCAAATTCTTCTTTCAAAAAATTACCTGTATAGCTCTCCTCAATTTCTGCCACTTCTTCCGGAGTTCCCTCAGCGATAATTTGTCCACCCCTGTCGCCGCCTTCAGGGCCAAGGTCAATCACCCAGTCGGCTGCTTTGATCAGGTCAAGGTTGTGCTCAATTACAATCACTGTATTTCCCTTTTCGACCAGCTTTTGAATGACATCCACCAGCATGCGCACATCCTGAAAGTGCAGGCCCGTTGTCGGTTCATCCATGATGTAGACGGTGTCGCCGGTACCGATTTTGGAGAGTTCACGCGATAGTTTGATTCGCTGTGCTTCACCGCCGCTCAGGGTAGTACTCGATTGCCCAAGCGTGAGATAGCCCAGTCCCACGGAGTTCAGGGTTTTTAGTTTTCGGCTGATTGAGGGAACAGAATCAAAAAACTCGACCGAATCGCTGATAGGCATCTGAAGGATATCGGATATATTCTTACCCTTGTAGTGAATCTCGAGTGTTTCACGATTGTAGCGTTTGCCGTTACAAGTTTCGCAATTCACATAGATGTCGGGCAAAAAGTTCATCTCAATTTTACGCACTCCATCTCCCTGACACGATTCGCACCTGCCGCCTTTCACGTTAAAAGAGAAACGGCCCTGGTCGTAGCCTCGGATTTTAGACTCGGGCAGTTCGGCAAAAAGAGAACGGATATGGTCGAACACTTTCGTGTAGGTTCCGGGATTGGATCGCGGAGTACGGCCAATTGGGCTCTGATCTATGGAAATAACTTTATCTACATGATTTAAGCCTTCAATCAACCTGTAGGGTAAAGCAACAGATTTGGAGTTGTAGAACTCATTTGAAAGAATGGGTACGAGTGTTTGATTAATCAGTGAGCTCTTGCCGCTGCCGCTTACCCCGGTTACGCAGATAAATTTCCCCAGGGGTACGTCGAGCGTTACATCTCTCAGGTTGTGGCCCCTTGCTTCATGTACCCGGATTGACTTTCCGCTTCCTTTTCGTCGTTTCTCAGGATAGGGAATAACCTCCTCGTCTCTCAGGAATTTGGTTGTCATCGACGCCGGATCAAGCTCCTGAGGCCTGCCCTGGGTCACAATATAGCCACCCTCTGTGCCGGCGCCAGGACCAAGGTCTACTACATAATCGGCATGTTCAATGGTTTCCCGGTCATGCTCAACCACAATCACTGAATTGCCCAGGTCGCGAAGTGTCTCCAAAGAGCGAATTAATTTGATATTGTCGCGCTGATGAAGGCCTATACTGGGCTCATCCAAAATATAGAGTACACCAACAAGCTGTGTACCGATCTGAGTGGCCAGTCGAATGCGCTGCGCTTCACCGCCACTCAAAGTTTGGGCTTCGCGGTCGAGCGACAGATAGGTTAAGCCAACATTCAGCAGGAAATCGATACGGTCAATAACCTCTTTCAGTACCTGCTGACCAATTTTTCGCTGCCTTTCTGTGAGTTTTAAATTCCCAATGGTTACTCTGAGCGACTTAATATCCTGCTGAACCAAATCCTGAATAGTGTGGCCATCAATTTTATAGGATAGGGCCTCCTTGCTCAATCGTCCGCCGCCGCACTTTGGGCAGGTTATTTTTGAGAGAAATGCTTTCGCCTTGTCGCGCTGTTTATTGGATTTGCTATCCTCGTACTGTTCCCTGATAATCGCATTCAGCCCGGAGAATTTATGCTTATAGGTTACATTGCTGTTCTTAAAATCGTAGCTGACATTAAACTTTTGATCCCCACCGCCCTCAAACAAAAGGTTAAGAGCTTCTTCAGAGAATTTGGTGATGGGCATGGAGAAGTTGTGATCAACACTATCGAGTACAGCTTTCATCTGCTTAAAAACAAAAATATCTCTGGGTTCACCCAAAAAACGGATCGCTCCATCACTGATGGACTGTTCCGGATTCAAAATGACCAGTTCGCGGCTTACATCATATTTATAGCCCAAACCATTGCAAGCTTTGCAGGCTCCATAGGGGGAGTTGAAGGAGAACAGATTTGGAGCGGGATCTTCGTAGGAGAGTCCGCTTTCAGGGTCGTAGAGATTTTTTGAGAAGACCCGGTCGTGAATCTCTCCATCTTCCTGGATACCGAGAATAAGGTTTCCATCGGCCATCTCAAGGGCCATATGTACGCTCTCTGAAATTCTTTTTTCACTATTGGGTGAAATCACAAATCGATCTATAACAACTTCAATATTGTGGGTTTTGTAGCGGTCCAGCTTAATTTCGCCTTCCAGATCTATCAGTTCACCGTCCACTCTTGCCTTTACAAATCCCTGTTTTTGCATCTGCTCAAAAAGCTCTCGGTAGTGCCCTTTTCGACCGCGCACAACCGGCGCCATGCAGTATGCTTTGGTGCCTTTGGGCAGTTCCATTATGGCAGAAACAATCTGGTCTGAGGTCTGTTTCTCCATTTTATTGCCGGAAATGTAGGAGTGAGGCACTCCGATCCGTGCGTAGAGAAGTCGCAAAAAGTCATAAATCTCGGTAACCGTGCCCACCGTTGATCGGGGATTTCGGTTCGTGGTTTTCTGATCTATTGAGATAACGGGAGAGAGGCCATCTATGAAATCCACCTCGGGCCGCTCCATCATACCTAGAAACTGCCGGGCGTAAGCTGAGAGGGACTCCATAAACCTTCGCTGTCCTTCGGCGTAAATCGTGTCGAAGGCCAGGGAGGATTTGCCTGAACCGGACAGCCCGGTAAACACCACCAGCTTCTCACGGGGGATGTCAATATCTATATTTTTGAGATTGTGCTCGCGGGCACCGCGAATAATAATATTGTTCTGCAATGGATTTTGGTCTGATCGTATTAAACTTCTAAAAATACAAAACCTTTAAAGCAACATCACGTTCCGCCTGGATAAAAATAATTCAAACGATTAAAATTCGCAGAATATCTGACCTGACAGGTAACCCCCGTTGTTTAAGACGGAATAATCACAACGTCCAAGATGTTTTCTGCAGCCCTAATTGATAGGGGCAAGTTCTCGTATCTCTAAAAAGTGATTAATATCGAAATGATCATTATCTTACTTTTCTTTTCAAAATTTATTCGAATTATCTACAGCTCATGAGCCCCAAGCCTAAAACCGCAAACCCGATTGAGATCCCCAAGGTACTAGAAGGAGAAGGATGGCATCCACTCTCCTGGAGCAATAAAGAGATTCAACAGCTCCCGGCCTACCCTGATACTGAAGCATTGCAGCAAGCGTATAACAAACTGCGCTCATATCCACCCCTGATTACCTCCTGGGAAATAGAGGCGTTGAGAGAGAAGCTGGCAAGCGTCTCTGATGGGAAATCCTTTCTGTTGCAGGGCGGCGACTGTGCGGAGACATTCGATGCGTGTAAGGCTCCCAAAATAGTGAATCTTTTGAAACTGATGCTCCAAATGAGTTTCATACTGGTTCATGAAATGGGTACACCGATTGTAAGAGTCGGGCGAATTGCGGGTCAATACGCCAAACCCAGGTCAAAAGATTTTGAGACGATAAATGGTGTTGAGATGCTTAACTACCGGGGAGATCTGATTAACAGTTTCCAGCCAAGCCGGGAGGCCAGAATCCCTGATCCGAACAGGTTGATTGAGGCATATGAAAAATCTGCCTTATCGCTCAATTTTTTAAGAGCACTATCAGACGAAGGATTTGCCGATCTACAGCACCCTGAGCAGTGGGAACTTGATTTTATGCAGAATAATGAGTTCTACAAGGAGTATGAGGCAATGGTAAATTCAATCCATAAAGCGATTAACTTTATGGAGACGATAACGCCCAATACATTCAGCACACTGCATAAAGTTGATATTTATACCTCGCACGAAGCACTGAACCTCTATTACGATTCTGCTCAAACCAAGCGGGTTCCCCGAAAAACAGGCTGGTTTAATCTGAGCGGACATATGGTTTGGCTCGGTAACCGTACAAAACAGCTTGACGGAGCACACGTGGAGTATTTGAGCGGTATCCGTAATCCGATTGGAATAAAAGTAGGTCCGCCGTTCGACCTGGATGAAACTCTTGCGATATTGGATAAGCTGAATCCTTCCCATGAATCAGGTAAAATTGTACTTATCACACGGATGGGTGTCGACAATGTAGAAAAGCACCTGCCATCTTTCATACGTGCCGTAAAACAGAATGGCCATCCCGTTGTATGGAGCTGTGACCCGATGCACGGCAATACCTTTGCCACAGTGAACAATGTGAAAACACGAAGCTTCAATCACATTCTAAACGAGATTAAATCAACGTTTGCCGTACACCGTGCTGAAGGAAGCTATCTTGGTGGTGTACATCTCGAACTTACCGGAGATAACGTAACTGAATGCGTTGGAGGGGCGAACGGTCTGAATGAAAAAGGCCTAGATCGAAACTATGAAACCTATTGCGATCCGCGGCTAAACTACGAGCAGAGCCTGGAGATGGCGTTTCTTGTTGCCAAAGAGTGGAACAAGAGTTATCGGTAAGGTCGTGAGTGGGTGGGAGAAGGTAGAGAGAGAGGGAGTGAGTGGGTGAAATTGCGACAGACCGGGCTTGGCATGGCATTGACCTTCATACACCTTCGATTAGAAGCTTTTGCAATCGCGTAATAAATCGGGCACCTCTTCTGCGCCGTCAAAATTGCAGTCCCGGTAAGCCAATCTGACTTTTGTATAATGACAAGGGGTCTGTCTGCGTTATAGATAGTGAAAGACCTTCAGAACAGTTTGACAGACCTGACAAATTTTGAGTGAAATTTTGATTTGGCATTTCGCTTGCAACAATTATAAGTGACATGCTAATAAAACAAACTCAACAAATTATGGAGGTTTAACCATGGCACTCACTAGATATTCAAAACCCAATACAGATCTTTTTGGAACCCGGTTTTCAGATATTATTGATGAGTTTTTCAATGATGCTGTTGCTACACGGCAAAGCACATTTTCTCCCAGTATAGATATATCTGAAACTGATAAACAATTTATGATCGAAGCGGAACTTCCGGGAATGGAGAAGAAAGATATCAACCTGAATCTTGAGAACGGACGCCTGACAATTAGTGGTGAGCGTAAATTTGAGAAGAAGGAAGATGGAAAGAAATTTCACAGGGTTGAAACCCACTATGGTAGTTTTACCCGTTCATTCCAGCTGCCAGACAACGTTGATGATAATAGTATAAATGCCACATACAATAACGGCATTTTAAACGTTACTATTAATAAGAGCGAACAAAAAGCCGGGAAAAAGATTCAAATTAAGTAAAGTTTTTTAAGAACTGTTCTACTTAGTCCCCTAAAGAGAGCAGGTTAGTTAGCGCCGGAGTTGCTTTGAAATGCGCCTCCGGCATTTTTTTGTCAAATAGGTGTAGAGCACAATAAATCGAAGCCCGAAAAGGTTAGTGTGATTGCACACAAAAAATAGATTGCGAAAATAAAAGGGAATAGAAATTTCAAATATCATTAAGGAAGTGTGTATAGGAAAATTTTGTGACTGGCCAGCATTTCCCGGTCTCAATCAGGTTCATAAGAGAATTTCTAACTAAAAAAATTTTAAAACTGACTCCATGGATAGAAT
>SKRK01000239.1 GCA_007118525.1 Balneolaceae bacterium | reverse complement strand
GTACTGTGTGGTGTGATGATCCTCTCATTCTACGTAGTAATCTCAGGCTGGACATTGGCTTATGTATTTGAAGAAATTCTATTCTATTTTGGTCAGGAGGGCTGGGCCGCATATTTTGGTGATCTTGGCAATGGACCGAAAAATGCGATTTTCACTCTCTTCTTTATGGTGCTCACCGTATTAATCGTAACCGGAGGAGTTAGCCAGGGTATTGAACGTGCCACGAAGGCTCTTATGCCAATTCTGCTGGCTATTTTGGTTATTTTGATTGTATACATTTTCACGCTGGAAGGTGCGATGGATGGAGTAGCAATGTATGTGATGCCTGATTTCTCTACGGTAACCGGCGGGCTGGTGCTCTCGGCACTTGGACAGGCGTTCTTCTCACTCTCACTTGGAATGGGGGCTCTTATCACCTATGGTTCTTATCTAAATAAGAAACAGAATATTGTTGAATCAGCCGCTTATGTAACCATTTTTGATATCGGTATTGCCATCATAGCCGGTCTGCTTGTGATTCCTGCCATGTTTGTGGCTCAGGCCGGAGGGGTTCAAATTTTTAACCCGGAAACCGGTGCTCTCTTTTCGAGTACTACATTGGTCTTTGATGTACTCCCGGAAATGTTTCACAATGTTGGTGGATTGATTGGTATGCTTCTGGGTGTAACCTTTTTCATTTTACTTGGCCTTGCAGCATTAACATCATCTATTTCGCTGCTCGAAGTTCCTGTATCGTATGTGATCGATGAACATAACATCCGCAGAAAGAAAGCAGCCTGGTTAATTGGGGGTATCGTAGGAGCAATTGGAGTGCTGGTCTCTTTTGAATTGGGTTTAATTGATCTTTTTGTTTACATATTTAATGAAATTGGGTTACCGCTCGGAGGACTGATGATCTGTATTTTCCTTGGATACTTCTGGAAAACAGAAAACGCCCTGCTCGAAATGAAAGACGGTTATGAAACGGTTGAAACAAGTAATTTTGCTCCCATTTGGAGTGTATTTATAAAGTATATTTCTCCAGTTCTGATTGCATTAGTTCTGGCTTCAGTTGTTTGGGGGCTTATTGCCGGTTAATAATTATATCACTACCAAGTTGTTATCGAGTTTTTGCAACCGTATTTTTGAAATCTAATTTGAATACTAATTGAGTTATGGCAAAAATCAGCACTTCTGATTTCCGCAATGGAATAAATATCATCCTTGATGGTGAGATCTATACCATAAACGAATTTCAGCATGTTAAGCCCGGAAAAGGGCCAGCATTTGTACGCACAAAATTGAAAGGTGTAGAAAACAGCAAGAATATTGATAAAACGTTTCGATCGGGCGAGAGTGTTGAATCGATTCGTGTAGAACGCCAACCCTATCAATTTCTTTATGCTGAAGGCGATATGTTCTTTTTCATGCATCAGGAAACTTATGAACAAATTCCATTGGAAAGATCCAGAGTGGACAATCCAAAATTTATTACTGACGGCCTTATCTGTACCCTCGTGGTTGATGTAGACAACGAAAAAGTACTCTATGCTCAGCCTCCTGATCAGATAGAGGCAGAGGTCATTGAAACTGACCCCGGGGTTAAAGGCGACACTGCCCAGGGTGGCAGCAAACCTGCCACTATTTCGGGCGGGGCTGTTATACAGGTACCCCTTTTTATCGATACCGGAGAGATCATACGCGTTGATACCAGAACCGGCGAATACCTTGAACGAGCGAAATCAAAATAAAAAAGTATTATGGACTTAAAACTTGTAAAGAAACTATTAGACCTGATAGCTGAAACGGAACTCAACGAAGTTGAAATTCAAGAAGGCGATTTTAAAGTAAGAGTTAAAAAAGCCTCGGATTCACCGGCACCTGCTCCTATGCAGTATCAAATGCCGGCACAATCTAACGCTCCACAGCCACAGAGTGCTCATAACCCTTCACCAAGCCAGGATGCTCCTGAAGCTAAAGAGAAGGAACCGGCCGGCGAGGTAGTAAAGTCGCCTATTGTTGGAACTTATTATGAAGCTCCTTCACCCGATTCAGACCCATTTGTAAAGGTGGGCGATCAGGTTAAAGAGGGAGAAACCCTCTGTATTGTTGAAGCGATGAAAATCATGAATGAGATTGAAGCTGAATTCTCCGGTACTATTCAAAAAATCCTGGTGAATGATGCGCAGCCTGTTGAATTTGATCAGCCTCTCTTCATCATCAAAAAAGCTTAACCCTTATCCATGTTTAAAAAGATCTTAATTGCAAACAGGGGCGAAATAGCTCTCAGGATTATTCGTACCTGTAAAGAGATGGGAATTAAAACTGTGGCTGTATATTCAACCATCGATCAAAACAGCCTTCACGTAAAATTTGCCGATGAAGCCGTTTGTATTGGCCCCGCTGCAAGTAAAGAGAGTTACCTCAAAATCCCTTCCATCCTGGCTGCTGCAGAAATCACCAATGCCGAAGCGATTCATCCCGGTTATGGATTTCTTGCAGAAAATGCAGAATTCAGCCGGATTTGTGCCGAACACGACATCAAGTTTATTGGCCCGTCTCCCGAAATGATTAATGCCATGGGAGATAAGTCTACCGCAAAGGCAACCATGATTGCGAGTAATGTACCTGTAGTGCCGGGCTCTGACGGTATTGTAAAGTCGGTTAAAGACGGTAAAATAATTGCCGCTGAGATCGGTTACCCCGTTATTATCAAGGCTACTGCCGGTGGCGGCGGTCGCGGGATGCGGGTGGTGCTTGATGCTGATAATTTTGAACGCCAATTTCAAACCTGCTGCAGTGAAGCCAGTACGGCCTTCAACAACCCGGCTGTTTATATTGAAAAATTTGTGGAAGACCCTCGCCACATTGAGATCCAGATTATGGGCGACCAGCATGGAAATGTAATTCACCTCGGTGAACGCGAGTGCTCTCTGCAGCGCCGTCACCAAAAAGTGCTTGAGGAGGCCCCCTCCCCTGTTATGACCCCCGAAGTAAGGGAGAAGATGGGCCAGGCGGCTGTAGATGCCGGAAAAGCCATTAATTATGAAGGAGCCGGTACGGTCGAATTTATAGTCGATAAAGACCTGAACTTCTATTTCATGGAGATGAATACACGTATCCAGGTAGAACATCCGGTTACCGAAGAGATTACCTGGTGTGATCTCGTTAAGGAGCAGATACATGCGGCCGCAGGTTTAAAAATTGACACCAAACCTCTTAAAATGCGCGGCCATGCCATCGAATGCCGTATTAACGCCGAAGATCCGGCTCACAATTTCCGCCCAAATGCAGGAACTATCACCTCATTTAATATTCCCGGCGGCCATAGTGTACGTGTTGATACACATGCTTATTCGGGTTATACCGTACCACCCACCTACGACTCAATGATTGCAAAGCTCATTGTGAGTGCACCTACAAGGCCTGAAGCAATTATGCGAATGAAACGTGCTCTTGATGAGTTCGTTATTGAAGGGATCAAAACAACTATTCCCTATCATCGCCAGCTTATGGACGACCCCGGTTTCATATCAGGTGAGTTCAACACTCAATATCTGGAGAAATCATTTAAATTTAATCCTGAAACTAACTAAAGAAACAATATGAACTTTCCTGATGAACTAAAATACACACGGGAACATGAATGGGTAAAAGATAACGGTGATGGCACCGTTACTGTAGGGATTACAGATTTTGCACAGGGAGAACTTGGAGACATTGTATTTGTAGAGCTGGAGCCTGAAGGATTCGAATTTGATCAAGACGAAGTATTTGGTACTGTTGAGGCTGTAAAAACGGTTTCTGAACTCTACGCCCCTGTATCAGGTGAAATTATTGAAATTAATACAGATCTTGAAGACGATCCTGAAATTGTAAATAGCGATCCCTATGGCAGTGGATGGATGGTGAAAATTAAGTTCTCTGATGAAACAGAACTCGATGATCTGTTATCCGTTGCTGATTATAAAGAACTCGTGGGATAAGCCCACAATGCCACAACTTCCATTCCGGACTATATAACAGTACTGTTACGTTATAAAGAGTACAATCTTTGCAACTATCCGGTATGGAACAAGCTTGAATTTATAAGCCCTAATTTTTCGCACTCCTGTCATGCAAACTCACCAAGATGAGTGGATTTTAATCCTTGATTTCGGTTCACAATATACACAGTTGATTGCTCGCCGCTTACGTGAACTCAATGTCTACTGTGAAATTTACCCTTACAACGTCAATCCCGAAGAGTTTAAAAAAATTCCTCCTAAAGGAATTATTCTGTCCGGCGGACCAAAAAGCGTATATGATGAAAATGCGCCGGTATTAAATTTGGCTTGGCTGGGGTTCAATGTCCCACTGCTTGGCATCTGCTACGGGCTCCAATCACTGGCTCACGCTATTTCACCCAAAAGTGTTGAAAAAGCACATAAACGTGAATTTGGCAGGGCAAAATTGATCATTGACGATAAATCCGACCTGTTTAAAGGCATCGCTCAACACTCAACTGTATGGATGAGCCATGGCGATCATATTCAAGAATTGCCTGAACCTTACCGCATTATTGCACATACGGAAAATGCGCCGGTTGCCGCAGTAAAGCACGATAAAAAACCTATTTACGGTGTGCAGTTTCATCCGGAAGTAGTTCATACTGATTACGGAAAGGAGATACTTGAAAATTTTGTGCTAAATATTTCAGAATGCAGCGGCAACTGGACTGCAGCATCTTTTGTAGAAACTGAGATTGAAGCCATTCGAAACAAAGTTGGCAAGGAGAAGGTTTTATGCGCGTTATCGGGCGGAGTTGACTCTACCGTAGTTGCTACATTAATCCATAAAGCAATAGGCGACCAGCTAACCTGTATATTTGTGGATAACGGTTTGCTTCGAAAAGATGAGTTCCAGAAAGTTTTGTCCACCTATAAGGAGCATCTGAAGCTTCCGGTAAGAGGTGTTGACGCCTCAGAGCTCTTCCTGAAAAACCTTGAAGGGGTATCGGATCCGGAAAAGAAACGAAAAATAATTGGCAATACCTTTATTGACGTATTTGATGAAGCGATTACCGAAGAGAATAACTTTAAATTTCTGGCACAGGGTACACTATACCCCGATGTAATCGAAAGCGTCTCATTTAAAGGCCCGTCTGCAACTATCAAATCACATCACAATGTGGGCGGCCTTCCTGAAAAAATGAAGCTGAAATTGATTGAGCCGGTCAGGGAACTTTTCAAAGATGAAGTTCGCAATGTAGGACGGGAACTCGGAATACCTGAAAGCTTCATCGGCCGACATCCATTTCCGGGCCCCGGTATGGGAATCCGCGTTTTGGGTGATCTCACCTCAGAGAAACTTGCCCTCTTGCGTGATGCTGACGATATATTCATCTCTTCACTCCATAAACACGGACTCTATAATAAAGTTTGGCAGGCATTGGCCGTTCTGCTGCCGGTTCAATCTGTCGGGGTTATGGGAGATGAACGAACGTACGAATTTACAGTCGCCCTCAGGGCCGTAACCAGTGTTGATGGCATGACTGCAGACTGGGCACATCTGCCTTACGATTTTCTTGCAGAGGTGAGCAATCGTATTATCAATGAAGTAAGGGGTGTGAATCGTGTAGTTTACGATATAAGCTCAAAACCACCGGCCACAATTGAATGGGAATAACCGGGAACAAACTTAATTTTTTTCTATTTATGGATTTGTAACAGACCTTATATTACAACATGAAAAAGATTTTACTACTACCTTTTATTTTACTGCTGCAGTTCGGTTATCTTTCTGCCCAATCTTTTGAGGAAGCAATGGATCTGTATAATTCTGATCAATTCGCTGAAGCGAATGCTATTTTTGATCAGATTGATGATTCAGCAGCGAGGCTTTTTTCCGGTAAAAGCTATCTCGCTGTGGGCCAATATCACTATGCAATTGCCCAATTCAATGAGGCGTTAAAAGCCGAACGGCAAAACATACGCCATGAAGCCCTCTATTCGCTTGCCATTGCCCAATTCAGGCTTAAAAAATATGATCTGAGTCTCACAAATTTAAAGCAGCTGATTGAAAGTGACAACCGTACCGGGCTTCGAATGGATGCCCAAAGATTTTACAGGCAAATAATGAATTATCTAACCGTTGAAGAGCGATTCCAAACTCTACACAGATCGGAAGCAGCCTCTATCCGATACGATTTGGTCAATAATTCAAAAACCTATGTAGATGAAACAACGTACAACGCTCTTGTTACTGCTCTTCTGAGAATGGAGCCGGACAGCCTTCTCCGAAATGAGCTTACAGAATCTCTTCTTGCGGAATCTGATCTTCAGCAATTTTTTAACCGCTATCCCACAGCCCCTCAGGGTATGGTGTATCACATCGGGGTTGTACTACCCACTTTCGATCAAGATGACCCTGAGTTTACCATACCTCGAAATCTCTACTATGGTATGATACTCGCGGCTGATGAATTCAACAGCCGGAATGCTGACAAAAAAGTGAACCTGATCTTCAAAAACTCAGCTGAAGATCCGGATACAACAGCTAAAGCCGTAACCGAACTGGCCTGGTCGCACAGGGCCGATGCCGTTATTGGTCCACTCTTTTCTGCACCTGCCAAAAAGATGGCTCAGCTGGCAGAAGAGTTTCGCTTACCCATGATTGCTCCTCTTGCCAACTCGGATGAACTGAACCTGGATTACAACTACACCTTCCAATTGAATCCTACTTTTGAAGTTCACGGTAAAAATATGGCAAGATTTGCCGTTCAGGAACTTGGGCTTGATACGTTGGCAGTGATTACAGAGAAAGGATCTTTGGGCCGGAATGCGGCATTGGGGTTTCGCAAAGAAGCTGAACGTCTTGGAGCATACATCTCCTATTTTATTGATGAAGACTTTTCAGCTATCGGTTATGATTTGTCTGAGTTTACCAAAGTGTTTACACCCGATACCGCACTGATCGACTCTTTGGGCTACACACCCACTCAGGCGCTTTACGCCCCATTTACAGGCCAGGCAGCACCCACAATGACCAACCTCCTGATGAATGACCTGGAAGCGATGAGAAGCGAAATAGTCATACTGGGGTCAGAAGAGTGGGCTGGTGCAAATCTCTCAGCATATCAGCAAAGGATCTTTGAAATCTATTACACCGAGGCTTTTGGAGTATCTGCAGACACCACAGCAATAGAGTATTTTGAAGAGGATTTCCAAACACGGTTTGGAACTTCTGCCGACCGCTTCGCTCGGGTTGGATATGATACCGGTAATTATCTCTTCCAAAGCCTTGAAATAGCCGGAAACCCATCATATCTCGGAAGGGCTCTGCGCACAGCATCCGAATATAACGGCATGGCCCTGCGGGTCCATTTCGACGGTAAAAGAATTAACCAACATGTTTACATTGAAGCCCTCACTCCGCGCGCGCGTGAACGCTTTAATCAGAATGGTGAAAGTGTAAATAGTTTCAGACAACGATAGTGCACTAAGTTTGGCCGGCCTTTAATTCCCGATTCGTCTCGAACGATCGGGATGGTACTTTTGCGCCGCAGGTATCCCGATGGGGTATCAAGACAAAAATACAAAGGCACTAAAAGTTTAGATTAAGATTGCGCTTATGGCAATCACCTCCATACCATCAATCACTGTCAGATTGATTGGCGGCCTCTTCCCTCTCGCGCAAATCTCTGATGCGATACTGCTCCTGAATCCATCGCCGCCATTCGGCACTCGCCTGACGATGTTCATCAAATGTTCTTGAAAAGCGGTGCGATCCATCAGGAGTGGCCACCATAAACAGGTAATCGTGACTTTCGGGGTATAAAACGGCTCTTATAGAGGCTATGTCAGGATTTGTGATGGGTCCGGGTGGCAGCCCTCTCGTGAGATAAGTGTTGTATGGATGTTCATATCTGTAATCTTCAAAAAGAAGTCTGCGTCTCTCACCTATTGCATAAATCACGGTTGGATCAGCTTGCAATAACATCCTTTGATTTAAACGATTCAAATAGAGTCCGGCTATCTTAGGTTTCTCCTCACTCACCCTGGCTTCCCACTCAACAATTGAGGCGAGCGTAACAATTTCACCTACATTGTAACCACTCTCCTGGATTTCAGTTTGAAAGCGCTGTTTAATGCTTCTGTCAAACTCGTTGTAAATCCTTCTTACAGCATTTTCAGGAGACGCTGTCCAGTATATCTGGTAGGTGTCGGGCAACATTCTTGAAAAGAGCTCTTCTCCGGTCAGGTTCAGCTCCAGTGCCAGATCGGAACTATCCGAAAAAACCTCTCTGAAAGAAGCACTGTCTGCCCTCAGCTGACTTGACAACTGCAATGCCAGCCTGTCTCTGTCAATACCAGACAAGATAGTTACTGACGCAGCGTCCTGAATTCCCCTGGCCATTTTAGATAAAAAATCCTTGTATGATGCAGAACCATCAAGCTGGTAAAGCCCGGGGCGGAAAAATCGCCATCCCAATACCCTTCCTGCCCAAATTAACTCATCGCGGTTATACTCTATACCTAAGTTGTCAAGTCTGTCAGCCAGCATTACCAGGTCTGTCCTCTCATTAAGGTACAAGGAGGTCAGAACATCTGTCTGAATTGCGTCGGGGTTGTATAGCCTGTAACTCCTGGATCCAAATACAGCTATGAATACAACTATGAACAGCAGGAATAAGCTAAAGATGTCCTTTTTTGAAAAAAACAGTGTCAAAACCGGTTAAGTAGTTTTAAGAAAATATTTCAGGATCATCAATATAACGTTTATTTCAATTCTTCGGTGTCTTGATAT
>SKRK01000325.1 GCA_007118525.1 Balneolaceae bacterium | reverse complement strand
CTGCCCGTTGGCGGATGCCACCAGTGCAGCACATCACCCTCTTTAAACTGTTTCTCGGCATGAATAAGAATTTGATCTCTTGCGATTTTTGGATCCAGATAGAGAGCGGCTGTTGCATCCTGAAGCTGATCCCTAAACCCATAGGCTCCTCCGGCCTGGTAGTAAGCGGTTCTCGCCCACATTCTGCAGGAGAGATTCTGGTACATCAGCCAGCCATTCATGATCAGATCGAGCGATTTATCGGGAGTGGAAATCTGAATCAAATCCAGTTTAGAGCTCCATTCGCGTTTACACTTCTCAAACGCGTCTTTCACTGCCTGAGGGTCTTCATAAACTGAAATTAATTTTTCAGCATCAGCTTCAGTTTTACTCTCACCTTCAATAAATGTCAGTTCCACACTCTCTCCCGGCGGAATGTTCACTACCAGCTGAAAAGCCGCACATGGATCTTCTCCCGGTTCAGATTTACCATCAAGATTCTCACCTTTTGTAAGTGCCTTTGCATCATCAAGTGAACGATTACGGCCGATAAAAGACTGTCTGTTTGTTGTGGCAAACCGTTTTACATCTTCCGAAAGTCCGGGTACAGCTGAAAATACAACCCGGCCGGCAAACTCATTGTTATAGGTATTTCGTGCAAAAATGGCTGAATCATCCGATGATATTTCCTGAATGATATATCTCGAAGAGATATTTCTGTTAACTCCTAAAACCCTATTCAGATACCTGTATACCGAAAGTTGTCGGGGCTTTTCACTTTGGTTCTGAATTTTCAGCAAAGATAGTTTTACAGGATCTTCCCCCGGCACAAACTGAATAAGTTCCTGCTTTAAACCTTCTGATTCATGTTCATATCGGGTGTAGCCAAATCCATGAACAATTTTGTAGAAACCGCCACCAGGCACAGGTCCCGGCGTGGGCGACCAGTAAACCTTTCTGTCATGATCACGGATGTAAAAAGCCTCAGAATGGCTATCCATAACAGGGTCGTTCGACCAGCCGGTTAGCTTGTTCTCTCTGCTGTTTTCACTCCAGGTATAGCCGGCACCTTTTTCCGTTGCAATAAATCCAAATTTGGGATTTGAAATCACATTAATCCACGGTGCCGGCGGAAAGAGAAGCTGGCCGGTATTCCGATCGGGTTTAATAAAAATATGATATTCATTACCCGACTCAGAAAATCCACCGAATCCATTAAAGAAATGCAGGTTTTTGGTCTGCTCAGAAATCGTTTCATCAAAATCTTTAACCTTCATCTCTGATCGTACATAGTTGTCGGCATCATGTTTTATCAGCCACGATTCTGTATCTATCTCACTTTTCAGCTTAGACAAGCTCGGCAGTTTATTATAAAAAACAATGTGGGCAACGCTGAGCATCAATGTCAGGTCTTCTACCGGCATCTTATCGGATCGATTGACAAATATACCTTCCCGTTTATTCACCAAATCCCTCTCTGTTGAAGCGTGTATAGCCTGCATAATCGCTTCTTGTACTTCATCAATATATCCCGGTGCATGGTCGTTTATAATTAACAATTCTGTACCAATTCCTTTCATTCTCCAGAAACCATGAGCTTTCAACAGAGTTTTCACACTCTTTATTTGATCCATATCATGTATTCTGAATACGATCAGCGGAAAATCACCTGAAATGCCGTAAGCCCAAAGATCCTGCTGTTTCTTTCGGTTATCCTTAAGTTTTTTTACATCGGCTCTAAAAGCTTTGTCCGGATATAGAACATATGATACAAGCTTTTGGTAGTTGTGAGCTTCTTTAGATGATATTCCCAGGTGGTTCAGTTCCACAGTACTATAAACGGAAGCCAGATCGAATGCCCGTTCTGCAGAGTGGCGATTGTCGTAGACATCGGCAAGCTGCACTGCCTCCTCTCTTGTTTCGGCAAATCCGAGGCCAAATATCAATTCCACCTTCTCTCCCGGGCCAAGTTTAACTGTTTTTCGCAGGCTCACAACCGGATCAGATACGTTTCCTTGTGAACCGTGAAGAGTATTACCGGCATCCATTGCCGCGGGGTGACTTAACGAGCGCCCCCTTCCAATAAATTTTGAACGGTCTGTCTCGAACTGAAGAGGTTCTGTAAGATTTTCATGCTCTTCTCCGGCAAATGTGTGAATCATCCACAGAGGTTTCTCGTGCTCACTTCTGGGCCTTCTTTTTGCAAGAATAGAGTGGTGTTCAGGCAGGTAATCGGTTTGTATAAAAAGCTTTGAAAAGGCCGGGTGAGAGTTGTGATCTTGTGGCCGGTTCAACACCACCTCGGCATAACTGGTAATTTCAAGCACCCTTTGCTTATTTGAGTAGTTGGTAAGGCTGATTTTTCTCAATTCAATAGGGTGATCCGGTGAAATTGAAACCGAAGTTGTAGTCTCAATCCACTCATCTACCCTGGATGTTACGATTTTACCGTTTTGAAACCAGGTATCATAACGATCCGGTTTTCTCTTGACCGGCTGATGCATAGCCGACCAGAATTGACCGCTTTCCTTATCTTTGACGTAGAAAAAGAGCCCGAGCGGATCTGTGGCAGGATCCGGATCCCAACCGGTAAGTGAATATCCGTTTATACGGGATGAACCCGTACCGGCATGGCTCAAAAACAGGGAGTATTTTCCGTTAGACAACATGTGAAGCCGGGGTGGGGAGATGTCTAGTGCATTTATACCGGCATGTTCAACAAGATTCTCCATGGATTGCTGTACTCCCGGCTCCAGCTCCACATCAATCGGATGTGGTTCTTTTATGGGTACACCTCGTGGAATTCTTTCCTGAAGAATCAGCTCAGAACCTCTTACTCGCGGATCGGCATGAAACCATTTGTGAACCTCCCAGTTATTCAGAACATTCTCAATGGCCAGCAGGCTCATCCCATGGTGATGAACCATGTAGGTTTTTACAACCTTATGAGTTTCATCTTCACTCATTCGGGTTGGTGTAAAATCGATGGCATCATAAAAACCATGCAACCCATAACCACCCAATTTTTCCAACAGGCCAAGATTTTCAAGCGACGCCTTCGAATCCACCATCAGTGATAGCAGTGAAGCGTAGGGAGCCACAACATACTCCTCAGAAAGCCCTCGCTTTAACCCCAATCCGGGAGCACCAAATGCACGATATTGGTAGTGCATGTCAATATTGAGAAAATAGTAGGCGCTTTCTGAAAAGCCCCATGGCTGGCTGTTTTTCTTACCATACTCCTGCTGCCACCTCACAACGTTCTGATCGGTATGATTCAAAAGCGTGTCAGGATAAGTTCGCATAAAGAGCAGCGGCATCAGGTATTCAAACATCGTGCCTCCCCAGGAGATAAGAATCTCATTGTGGTTCAAGCTTGTTAATCTCCGGCTCAATCTGAACCAGTGTTCTACAGGAATATCACCCTTGGCAATAGCGATGTAGGATGCAATTCGGGCTTCACTCGCAAGGAGGTCGTATGTTCCGGAATCGAGCTGCGCCTTCTCTACATTATAGCCGATACTGAAAAGCCCCTTTTTTTTGACATAAAGAGGTGTAAAATTCATCTCGTCGATTAATTTACCCGCTATCTCAACTATCTCATCTGCATAGTATTTCCATTTAATAAGCAGCCTTGAGGCATCACTATCAACAGACTCACTTTTTAACAGGGTAACCAACTCCTCTATTGAGAACTTTTCAGTATCAATCTTTTCGGAATCTACAAGAGATTTCAGCTCTGATAAACTCGTTTCAATAAGCCGTAATGGGCTGTCCTGCCAAAAAAGAAGATCCTGCATCATATTGTCATTCAGTTTGCTTCCCAATGGCAGCAAATCAATTGCACACAATTCAGCAGCCTCTGCCTTTAGCTTTCTAAGTAAAATAATATCCTCTTTCAGCGACCCTGTGTCGCTTTCCCGAATTGTTTTGAGCATTGATTGGCACAAAGAATCTACTCTTTTTCCAAAATTTCCAGGAAGAAGTTCATCATCATCAAACTCCTGCAGGATCTCATTCGCTGTAGTAATGGTATCAATCAACCCTGACCAGATATTTTGGTTCACCCCTTTTGTCCTGATGGTTTTCAGTATCGATTCCCTGATGGATATGAGCCCGGCCGCAAGGTTACCGGAATCAACGGTTGAGATATATTTTGGATTAAGAACTTCGCCCAATCGCGTTTCATACCAGTTGTAAAAATGCCCTTCGTAGCGCTCAAGCTGTTCCATGGATTTAAGGGTATTCAATACTCTCTCCAGAAGCTCACCAAAAGTAATATACCCCATATTATATGCCACCTGTGTGGATACAAGAGCCAATCCGATATTGGTTGGCGATGTTCGTTCCGTTACAGGGATAGAGGGTTCTTCCTGATAGTTGTCTGGGGGCAGCCAAAAGTGTTCATCGTTAACAAACCGCTCAAAGTAGAACCATGTGCGGCGGGCGTATCCCCGAAGCCGTGCTCTCTCTTTTTTGGTAAGAGGATGATCTTTGGTTTCAATCGGTTTGCTTATTGCCCACAAATAGTATGGTGCTCCCGTCCAGATAAAAAAGAAGGGGATAATTATCCACAGGTAGTGCTGTGCTGTAAAGAGGGCTGCCAGTAAGATGGAAATACCGAGTATAATGGAGAACAGATTATCTCTAATATACAGACTCAACGAGTTAGGACTCGACGATTCAGTTTGTGATGCTGTAGTCCACTCAAGCAGTAGTTTTCTGGAAATCTTCAGGCGGTAAATTGTTCGGATAACTGCATCGAGCTGCATGTATGCCTGATGCGGCAGAATAACAATTACAAAAAAGGTCTGAAGAGAATTGATTTTCAGATTTGCCCTGACTTTCTCCATGTAGAGTCTCCATCTTACACGTGCCGGCCTATTCATGATGTCGCTTGAGAGGCTTACATAAATTGGAAAAGCAAGTATACCTAATGCAGCTGCTGTCCAAATCCATGCCGTGCCGGGCAACATAAACCAGCCGGCCACTAAAAAGATGATGAGGAAGAAGGGATTGAGCGATCGCCTCAAATTGTCAAAAATCTTCCACTTCGAGAGAAGATTGATATGATTTCTCTCTTTACCCTCTTGCATGGAAACCTTTGGTAGAATCCATGCTGCAATTTGCCAGTCGCCACGGATCCACCGGTGATTTCGCTTGCTGAAACTTACGTAGGTTGAAGGATAGCCATCAAACAGTTCAATATCGGTGGCCAAGCCGGCTCTCAGATAGGCGCTTTCAATCAGATCATGTGAAAGAATCCGGTTTTCCGGAAACCGGTCGTTCAGAGCAGTATGAAATGCCTTTACATCGTAGATCCCCTTACCCGTGAACACGGCTTCGCCGGCCAAATCCTGATAAATATCTGACACAGCCGTTGTGTATGGATCCAGCCCCACGTTACCTGAGAAGATTCTGGAGAACCATGTTTTTCTGGTAGATTCCGGTGGGATAGAGATCCGGGGTTGAATGATTCCATAACCTTTCGTAATCCGCTTTTTATTCTGGTCGTATTGCGCACGATTCAGAGGGTGAGCTATGGTTCTGATCAGATTCCGGGCGCTATCGGGCGGGAGTTTGGTATCCGAATCGAGGGTAATCACAAACTTCACAGGCAGCATCTTTATCGATTCAAAAAAGTCTCCCCCAATATGTTTGTAACTGGTTTCGGCAGAGATATCTAAAAGTAATCTATTGAACTCCTCCAATTTACCCCGCTTTCTCTCCCAGCCCATCCATATCCCTTCTGCGTCATTCCAAAGTCTTTCACGATGAAGAAAGAAGAATTTATCGCCATAACTTGAACTGTATTTCTTATTCAATATGTCAATTTCAGCATATGCGGCATCAAGAATTGCCCTGTCATCTTCTGTATTTTTCTCAGATGCGTCCTTGAAATCGGAAAGAAGAATAAACTGAAGTGATGGATCAGAGTTGGCGAGTGATCGAATTTCGAGATTTTCAACCTGACGCCTTACATCCCGCGGGGATGTGAACATCGTGGGTACCACCACTACTGTTCTGGATTCATCCGGTATCCCATCTTTATAGGCCATTTTTGGCAGAATTCTCGGCGGTAGAAAAAATGCGAAAAATCTGTTCACTGCAGATACCGACAAGTCGAGTGCCGGAAACAGCGCAACAAGCAAAACCAAGGTTGCCGTAATTACGGAATTACTCAAAGAACCGGTTGCTGCCCACAAAATGGTCATCAAAATGATGGTGGTGAGTATGATAGCCGAAATATACCAGGCTGAATTTTTTTTGAGCTTCAGCCTCATTTTCTCTTTCAATGGCATTTGATAATTCAGCCTTTTGGCTAAACGCAGGTAACCATCTTCTCTTAAATAATATCCCACATGTTGACGGGCCGATTTCATGTTGCCCAAAATGTCGTCCTGATGATCTTCGGCGTCCTGGTCCTCTTCCAGCATCAGCAGAATCTGCTCCACAACTTCCGGTTCGGTATACTTCGAGCGTCTGCTGAGCCTCTCCACCGTTCGCCTGTAGCTGTCGCGTGTCTGAAAATCCATTTCGGAATATTTTCCGGCCGGATCAAGCTGTAGAATTTTCTCAATAATGGAGCACTCTTCGACAAACTCAGACCAGTCCATTTCAGATGAACTCCGAAGTGAACTCACAGCATTTTGAATACTAACCTGCAGCCGCGACTGCTTCTGAGCCTCAATACGCATCGCCTCTTCAAGGGTCATGTCATATTGACGAAACCTGTAATTGAACCAACGCTTCTGCTCGTCCCAAAGGCGGCCTGAATTTTGAAGCTGGTTGTAAAGCTCTACAAGATGAAGAGGTTCACTGTTTCCGGACTGCTTTGACAGCCATACGGAAACTTCATTTGAGAAAACCCCCGGTTCTTCCTGTTTGGATTCATCAAGCCTGCTCAGCAGATCATAAACACTTCCCCTTACATCTTTCCGATAGAGTACGCTGGAAGCTTTTTGTGCCAGTTTCTCAATCAAAATGAGACGTACCATGATAGGAATTGCCCATATCTCTCCCTGTTCAAGAGTAATACGTTCCTGGTAGCTCTGAACGTATTGTTCAAGTGCATCCACATCAACAACAAAATCTGTGTGATTCAGAAAGTTCAGAACCAGCTCATAAACTCTTGGCAATCCTTCATACTCCCCTTTTGAGATCAGTGGAATACTCCTGTGATACTCTTTGGGAAAATCGATTTCAACCTGAACAATCTGTTCCTGAATAATGTAGAAATTATCAATCAACCACTCAGCAGCCTGGGAAATCTCTTTTTCAGCTTTGGCAAACCCTGAGAGAACCCGATATGCTTTAATAAGCGTAGTTTTTGACTCTTCAAGAGTCGGCTTAAAAGACTCTATATTTCTGCCCGATTCATCTGATGCATGGATTTCAGCCAGGTCAGCAGCACTCTCTTTAAGAAAACCAATATTAAAGGATACTGTCGCTTTATCACTCATCCTTTCTGCTCACTGTAGATTAATTAATGGCGTTATATTTAAATATCATAAATGAACCCTTACATGTTTCTAGGGGATGCCCCATTTTCCCTGAGGGGAAAAGCCTTACAACATTTCTTGTTAATTAAATTCAATAATATCAGAGATTTTTACGACTTAAAATATTCTCAAAACCGGCTCTCCTGAACTGAACTATCTGGCACAAAACTTATATCAAATTCAATAAACCTCCAGGAACATTCTCTCACCCGCCTTAATACTTTTCATCTCATCGCGAGACCATTCCAGCGGATTGATATCCCTAATTTCATCATCGATCCGCATATATTCGAACAGATCTAACAGGCCCAGTATTTGGAAAATACCGGTTTCCATACCTTTCAGCCCGCAGATGTAAATCAGGGTATTCTCCATCTGCAGAATAGGCAGCAAAAGTTCTTTTTGATCAAAAAGAGAATACTGTACGTAGGGTTTGGTACCATCGGGTCGCGGATCTTCCCGGGAGATGGCTTTCAAATAGTGAAAATTTTCATTCTGCTCATCCAGCTGTTCAAACAGCGCTTTATAGAGCAGGTCGGTTCGATACGGGCACCCGAAAATAAGGGCAACGTCATTTTCTGTTCCTGTTGGTGATCCTTTACGCATCAAGTCGATGGCCATCCCCCTGAACGGTGCAATGCCGGTTCCGGTTGCCAGAAAAACATAGTTGTAATCACCCGGACTTTCGGGTAGAATAAACCGCTTGCCGCTTGGACCGGTCATCTTAATCATGTCTCCGGGTTTTCTCGAGCAGAGGTAATTGGAACAGACTCCTGTAAACAGCTCCTGGGTTTCCCAATGCTCATCTATCACCCGTTTTACCGTTGTTGCATAGATTTTCCCCTCACCGTCCTCTCCCCCGGTTGGTGAACAGATTGAGTAGAGCCTTACCTTGTGGGGCCTTCCATTTTCATCTTCACCCTCCGCAATCACACCCAATGCCTGGCCGGGAATTACACGGTTCTCGAGTTCGGTGCCGGATACCTCAAATTCAATATGCCGCACAAAATTCGGGCTGGCCGCATCGGTGCAGATCTCGCTCTTAACAATGGGCACTTCAACCGGATTTTTCGGTTTATAGGTGTTCAGGTCTACTTCCGGTAGTTGAATTGTAGTTTCTTTAAGTATGGCCATAAGTACTTGTTGTGTTGATTTGGGACTCACCCCTCCGTCAGCTGACGGATCGACTTCGCAATACATTATGAGGTGATATTTAAATTATTGATTTAACATAGTTTTTTATCAACGCTCCTTATAAAGAATGGCCGGGGGTGGTTTACCATACTTTGTTCAGGGTTTTTGTTGAAAATTGACACCTTGTCCATTTTCAACCACCCCTTTATCTCCTGAGGCTGTCCAAAAAGGTTATTTGCCTTGTACACCGCTTAAATAATTTAGGATCTGAGTTTCGACTCACCCTATTTCCCTCTCTATTTAATAGAGAGGGATTTAATGTCTAAATTATTT
>SKRK01000352.1 GCA_007118525.1 Balneolaceae bacterium | reverse complement strand
TGCCAAGACATCTCACTTCGCTTCGCTTCGTGGGATAAAAAAGGAGCCCTGCGATCGGGACTAGCTTAAACAACGCTTTTATACTGTCACCATTTAAATCTCATTTCTACTTAACCACTCTTCAAAATCCGCAGGGGGATATTGAGCAATAGTTGTGATCCAGTTTGCCACCAGCTGGTTGCTTTCAGCACTTGAGAGAGAAGCCATTTTATCTATGGGTTCAGCTTCATCCGATTGAAAGAAAGGCCTTGTTTCAAAATCTGCAAAAAGATAACGATACTCCTGTGAGGTATACCACTCAGCGAGGAGCTCTTCCCGGCTGATGTCTTCTGAGTGAAATCTGTAGAGTTGATAAGCCGTACACCACTGGAGAAACTGTTGCTCGAGCCGAAACCGCTCTTCCTCACTCTCCAGATTTATATAGAATCGATTGAGCTCATTCGTTAAACCCTTTCTCTCACTTTCATTAAGCATGGAATATATTGCATCAACCGGCTGTCCAATCCATATCTGCTCATCTTCGCTGCCAAACAGATGAGTTGTTTGTGGAAGATGATAAATTGCGGGATAAAGATGTTTACCACAATGTTCTTCAAGTGAAGCCGGCAATGAAACAGACTCTTTGCCCCGGTCAGGTTTGGTATCTGTTTCACCGCACGATTGCAGTGAAAAGAGTAATGAGATGAGAGCCAGGGTAGAGAGTAAGTACTTTACCACCCGATTCTGCCTCTGCGCGGATCTCTATCCCGAGCTGATGCGGGGTCCTCCGGCATTACAAACCCGGGAGGTTGTGCAAAGGCGTCGGTGCTCCAGGGCGCTTCGGGGTCGCTGGTCACGTTATTGATGAACTGACCAACAATCGGCAAGGCTGTTCGCGCACCCTGACCAATACTGCCCGGGCTGTTGGTAGGGAACCTCACTCTTCGGTCTTCACCGCCAACCCAGGAACCCATAACAATGTGCGGCATCATGGCAACAAACCAGTTATCGGCACTATTCTGGGTGGTGCCTGTTTTACCTGCCACGTCTTGTTGTACATTATATACATTTCTCAGTCGCACCCCGGTTCCGTGATATCCATCACCGCCCCGAATCACTCCACGCATCATGTCTATCATGATGTATGCTGTTTCCGGGCTGATTACCTCCTGGCTGTATTCAGGGTTATACTCTTGCAGTATATTCCCCTCTCTGTCCTCAATTCGCGTAATGGCAACCGGATCGATATGTACACCCTGATTGGCAAATGTGGTATATGCGCTTACCAATTCCAGCAGGGAGACTTCAGCCGTACCCAGGGCGATGGAGGGGTAGGCCCGGGTATTTCTCATATTAATTCCCAGATTTTGTGCCATATCCCTGATTTTTCGTGCAGCGGGATCCAGCTGATGGAGCTGGTTGGTGCCCGGTGCTCCGGCAATTTCGGGAAGCAGCCGAACCGTAACATTGTTCAAGCTTCTGGCAAGGGCTTCACGAAGGGGAACCATTTCAGGTCCATCCGGTACCGTGGGATCTTTGGGATTCCACCGGGTTCCGGCCCTGTCGATAAAACTGACCGGATACTTTGAAAAGGTGTGGTAGGGCATGTAGCCATTATCAATGGCTACGGCGTAAACAAACGGTTTGAATGTGGAACCGGCTTGCCTTCGTGATTGATGCACGTGGTCGAATTGCTGCGAGCCGAAATCTGCCCCGCCAACCCAGGCCAGAATGCTTCCATTGTTGGGGTCTATCGCGGTGAAGCTGGCTTGAAGTCTGGTACGCGCGCGTTTTACCGAATCAACAAATGCAGAGTCCGCTTCCAGATTTGCAAATACAACAGATTCCTGATCGGTCTCAAATTTGGCAAATCCATTTTTATACCGGTCTGTATCACGGATCATATCCCTTAGAAATCGAGGATACTGTTCCCAGAGTTTATCCATGTATTCACCGCTTCCGCGGGTAGTCCATTCCCCCTCAAAAATGGGCTGAAATTCTTTCAGATTTTCAGTCACTGATCGTTCGGCGTGCCTCTGCAGGCGCGAGTCGATGGTGGTGTAGATTACCAGGCCGTCTGTAAACAGATCGTAGCCGTTTTCCAGCGCCCACTCTTGAACGCGCAGGCGAACATATTCACCAAAATAGCGGCTCTCGCGGCCCGAGCGCGATGGCGGCTGATAGTTCAGTTCAATGTTTTCCATTCTCAGATTTTGAAAAACCTCTCCACTGATAAAGTCACGGTTATACATCTGGTTCAAAACCACGTTGCGCCTGAATTGAGCCCGATCCGGAAAAATCCTGGGATTATATGCATAAACGGCCCTCAGCTGACCAATAAGCGTTGCAGCTTCCGATACAGTAATATCACTGGCCGATTTGCCAAAATGAGTTCTGGATGCCTGCTCAATTCCAAAAGCACTGTTACTGAACTCTACCTGATTGAGGTACATTTCGATAATTTCACGCTTGGTATAGTTATTCTCAATCTGGATAGCGGTAATCATCTCTCGGAGCTTTCTGGTAACAGATACTTCAAAACCGATATTCCGGTATAGATTACGAGCCAGCTGCTGGCTGATGGTAGAACCACCCTGGAATTTCCCCTGAATCCAATAGTAGGGCAGGCCGATTAATCGCTCACTGTCAATTCCCCAGTGATCGAAAAAACGATGATCTTCCGTTGCTATCAGGGCATTAATAATATTTGGAGAAATTTGATCGATGGGTACATAGGTTCTGTTCTGAATAAAATATCTGTCCAGAACTACACCGTCACGGCTTCGCACTTCTGTTGCAATAGCGGTTTGCGGATTCTCAAGCTCTTCTATAGATGGCAAAGCCTGAGTGAGATAGATAAAGTATCCCACCATTGAGCTGATAAGCAGCAGCAGGACAAGCCCGCCGTAGAGAAAAATCTTTTTACTGTTAAAGAGCGGTTTTTTAGATGAGCCGATTTCGGGAGGAGCACTTTCTCTGTTCCCCAATAACTTCTTTCTGTATTCCGGATCCTCAAAATAGCGATCCATATCTATATTATTATTGTCGTCTTTATTGCTCATACGATAGTTTCTTTTCCGTAAGGGGTATTCAGTGGCAGTAAATCATTCACTTCCGCATTCCATTTAACGAGTTTGATTCGTCCATTGGTATAATGTGCAACCAATCGATGATGACAAAATGTGCCAAGGTTTATATAGCTTCCGCCGGAGAATGTTTCAACTCTTGGAATATGATCGTGGCCGGAGATAACCAGACTGTAATTACTCTGGGTTAAGAAATTTTCCGACCATCTATTCAGCCTCATGGGCTCTATACGAATATTTTCCCGACCCATCTTCGAAAAGGTTTTCATTAAATGAATTCCTGCATCGGGTGGAAGTATATATTGAAAAAGGTTTGTGAACCACTGACTTCGCAAAAGTTTATGAAACCAGGGCCGGGGTAAATTCAGGCTGGGATCAGATAACCCATCTCCATGGTGCAGAAAAAATAGCTTTCCGTCAATACTTAATTCAAAAAAATCTTCATTAATTTGAAAACCAATTTCTTGTTCGAAATACCCTTTTGTCCAGTTGTCGTGGTTTCCCAGTATGTAGGTGGCAGGGCTATTTGTGGAGTTAAAATCTTTAAATACCGAAAGCAGGGATTGCCCAATTTTTGGAGTGTAGTCCGGATATTCCATCCAGTAGTCAAAAAGATCACCCAGAATATGCAGATGAATATGATTGTCCATGCAGTAGTGCAAAAGGGAGATCAGATCGGATTCGATTTTCATATCAACCGATTCAGGGAAAGCTCCAAGATGTACGTCTGAAATAAAAAGATGATCCATAAAAATAGGGGAGGGTGTGGAGCTATTTATCTCTGGTTACAATAAACTGAACAAGCTCTTCAAAATCATGGAGTCCGTTTTGCACCGGCAAATGGTGTAAATCTTCAAGCGCTTTCTCAACGTAACTCTGCATTGTCAGGCGTGCTTCAGTCAAACCATTGTTATCATGTACAAAACTAACAATTTTATCGATATCTTCAGCAGATTTCTTTCTCTTTTTCATAAGGCGCATAACACTCATTCGTTGCATTGCGGGTGCCTTTTCCAAAGCTTTTATCAATGGCAGCGTTACTTTTCTTTCCTTGATATCGTTTCGTGTGGGTTTGCCAACATCATTAATACCATAATCGAACAGGTCGTCCTTAATTTGAAATGCAATGCCGATATTCAAACCGACATCTCTCATTTTGTTGATTATGATTTCGTTATCGGTGGCTGCGATGGCACCACACTGGCAGCAGGCCGAAATAAGGCTCGCCGTTTTTTCAGATATGATCTGAAAATATCTCTCTTCGGTCATGTTGAAGAGTTTTGAGGTTTTAAGCTGCCTTAGTTCACCCTCACTCATCTTTTTTACAGCATCAGAAAGAACGTGGAGAAGCTGATACTCTTTGTGATCGAGCGCAACTAAAAGACCCTTCGATAAGAGGAAATCGCCTAGCAATACGCCAGCCTTATTTTTCCAAAGCTTGTTAATGCTTAAGAAGTCTCTTCGCATGTCTGCTTCGTCGACGACATCGTCGTGGATTAACGTTGCGGTATGCAGCAATTCAATCATGGTTGCCGCTACGTAGCTCCTCTTATCAATATCACCAAACATTCTCGCTGTCATGAACACGAGGGTAGGGCGGATCTCCTTACCTTTCTGCCTGAGCAGGTAATTGATAATTTGATCGAGCAGAAAAACATCGCTGCTGATCTCTTCTTTAAAAAATGATCTGAATGTTTTTAAATAGTCTTGAACAGGTTCCGTAATTTCTGCGAGATTTCGTGAGCCGGTTGCTGCATCTGTTTTTTTCAAAATTACCTTTTGAGCCATCAATTTGGATAGTACTTTAAAAATTCAACTTAAAATAAGAATAAAGCGCATTAAATATTTGCGCAAGGAGCAAGGGCTCTTTAGCTTTAGAACTTGTTAAAAATCACTTATAACGAAACTTTACGAAATTGAAAACAATTGGAGTTCTAACAAGCGGTGGTGACTCTCCGGGTATGAACGCAGCTTTGCGGGCAGTAGTTCGAACCGCACACACTTTAGGGCATAAAGTGATAGCAATAAGATTAGGGTACAAAGGACTCATTGACAATGATCTCAAAGAGATATCGGGAGCTGATGTCTCCAATATTATGCAGCGCGGCGGCACGATTCTGAAAACGGCAAGGTGTGATGAGTTTCGCACCCAGGAAGGCAGATCGAAAGCAGCCTCTGTGATGAAAAAGAATAAAATGGATGCTTTGATCACCATTGGTGGTGATGGAACATTTCAGGGGGCATCACTCTTGGGTAAAGAGCACGGAGTGAACGTTATTGGAATTCCGGCTACGATTGATAATGACCTGGTGGGTACTGATGAGACCATCGGTTACGATACAGCCCTTAATACAGCCATGCAAGCAATCGATAAGATTCGAGATACGGCCGATGCTCACGATCGCCTTTTCCTTGTAGAAGTTATGGGGCGCGATGCTGGATTTATAGCTCTTGAGACCGGAATTGCCGGTGGTTCAGAGCTGATACTTCTGCCGGAATCGCTGACTAAATTAGATGAAGTTAAAAGCAGTTTAAATAATGCTTTGAGTGAACAGAAAAGAAGCACTCTCGTCATTATTGCCGAGGGTGATGAGACCGGCGGCGCCATCAAGCTTGCTGAAAAACTGAAACCTGACTTCAGTAAGTACGATATGCGTGTGTGTATTCTTGGGCACATTCAGCGCGGCGGCAACCCCACTGCACGAGACCGTGTATTGGCCAGCCGTTTGGGCTCCGCTGCGGTAGTGGCACTGGACGAAGGCCACAGTGAAGTGATGGTTGGCGTTGTAAATAACAGGATCAAAGTAACCCCGCTGAAAATGACTTTTGGAAAGAAAAAAGATATCAACTTCGATCTGCTTGAACTCTCAAGAACTCTTCGATAACATAATATTATGATTAAAATTGATGCAAACAGAGCCCGTACTTTTTTCTCTGATGATGAATTCAGTTCAGCGCTCAATAAAGCAAAGCTTGCTTTTGAAGATGTTGTAAAAGCAACCGGGCAGGGCAGTAACTGGCTGGGCTGGAGGCGTATTCTAAACGAGCCTAACGACGCCGAACTGGAACAGATAAGCCGGCACGCCTATTCAATAAGAGAAGACGCCGATCTTTTCATTATTTGTGGTATTGGCGGATCTTTTACCGGGGCAAAGGCGATCATTGATGCATTGAACCCTGTTTTCAAACCTAATGGGCCGGAAATCATTTATGCAGGCCATCATATGAGCGGGCAGTATCTAGAGCAGCTGATGGACTACCTGAAAACGCCTAAAGCTGATGGTGAACTCAAAAGCGTCTATTTGAATGTGATCTCAAAATCGGGTTCTACTCTTGAAACGGCACTCGCCTTTCGAACCATTCGAACCTGGATGCACGAAGTGTACGGCAATGATGCCGTGAAGAGGATCATTGCAACCACCGGGCAGAGCGGCGGCGTTCTGAACGATATCATAAAAAGCGAAGGCTATACGAAATACATTATTCCTGAAGATATTGGCGGCCGATTTTCGGTGTTAACACCGGTTGGATTGCTGCCTGTAGCCGTTGCCGGAATTGATATACAGACCCTTTACTATGGTGCCGTTTCTGAATTTGAAAAAAATGAAGAGACACCCGATACTATTCTGGAATATTCAGCCGTGAGGTATTCGCTCCATAAGAAAGGATATGCTCTGGATGTGCTCGGTTCATTTGAACCTGCTTTGATGGGATTTGCAGCGTGGACACAGCAACTGCTGGGCGAGAGTGAAGGAAAAGAGGGGAAGGGTCTGTTTCCGGCTACAGCGAGCTACTCGACGGATCTGCATAGTTTCGGACAGATGATACAGCAGGGGCAAAGAAATCTGATTGAAACACTTTTTGTCATAGAAAAGCCGCTATCGGGCCATAAGGTCGCCACAATGAAAGACAACACGGATCAGCTTTCATACCTGGAAGGGAAAACGTTTCATGAAATAAATCAAAGCGCACAAGAAGGCACTATTCAGGCACATCATGAAGGGGGAGTACCCGTCATTAAAATCATTATTGAAAAGCTTAATGAGCAACAGCTGGGCCGTTTAATCTACTTCTACGAATTGATGACAGCCGTGTATGTATATATGCTCGGAGTTAATCCATTTAACCAGCCGGGAGTGGAAAACTATAAAAAAGCAATGTACCGGCTGCTTGGAAAAGAGGAATAGACTCAATGAGTGATGAATTAAAACATAAGTATATCGCTGTAGCCGGAAATATCGGTGCCGGAAAATCTTCTCTAACCGGGCTTTTGGGAAAGAACTTCAACTGGAAAACCTACTACGAGTCGGTTGATAACAATCCCTACCTATCAGACTTTTACGATGATATGAGACGGTGGAGTTTTAATCTTCAAATCTATTTTCTATCCAGCCGGTTTCGCCACCAAAAAGAGATGCAGCAGGCTATGGTGAATCTTATTCAGGACAGAACCATTTATGAAGATGTGGAGATCTTTGCTAAGAATCTTCACGACATGGGTTTAATGAGCAACCGGGATTATGAAAACTACTGCACCCTATTCCATGAAATGGTAGCTTATCTGCGACCACCCGACCTGCTGATATACCTTCGGGCAGAAGTGCCAACTCTCGTAAGACAGATTCAAAAGCGTGGAAGAAATTATGAGAACACTATTCGTATAGAATATCTTGAACGGCTAAACAGTTTGTATGAAGACTGGATAGATCGATATGAGCATGAAAAGCTCATTATAGACACTGATAACCTCGATTTTGTGAATAGTGATGAAGATCTTGGGAAAGTGATTGAGATGGTGGAGCACAGGTTGTTCGGGTTATTTAAATGAATTGCTTTCCAAAATTTATCTTTCTATTTTTATAAGCTGTCGTGAAAACATCAAATTTAACATTCAATCTCCAGGAAATCCCGGAAGGGAAAAGCAATCGAAGCATAACTGTATCGAAAGGAGAAGTAGAATTTAATGATGATATTTCATTGCTAGGGGCTGATGTTGAGATCCAGTTTTATAAAACAGATCACTTCATCCAGGTAAAATTTGATGTGATTTCTCAGGTCCAATTGGTATGTGACAGATCACTCAAAAAATTTACCCACAGCGTAGAAGGCTCATATAGTATATTGTTTGAACCAAATCCGGTTGAGGAGTATGAAACCGATAAAGAAGCGGTTCGACAAATTCCGTCAGATGAGTTAACGGTGTCAATCGGAAAGGAAGTGCGGGATACTATTATGCTCAAACTGCCTGTACGGCGAATACACCCTGATTTTTTAGATGATGACGGTATACCAACTGAGTTTGAAACAAAAACATTTGGTACCAGCCAAGCAGACGAGGATGTTATTGATCCGAGATGGGAAGCTTTGAAGAAACTGAAGTAATAATTAATTAATTGAACTAAACGAAATGGCGCATCCAAAACGAAAAACGTCAAAAGCACGCAGAAACAAACGACGTTCTCACCATGGCATTACAGAAGTTACACTTGCTGAATGCACTAATTGTGGTGCCGTGCATAAGTATCATCACGTATGTATGGAATGCGGTTACTACCGTGGCAGACAGGTGCTTAACGTATCTAAATAAAACATTCTCGCTATATGATCATTGCTGTTGATGCTGTAGGAGGGGACCACTATCCAAAATATCCGGTAATTGGTGCTTTAGAAGCAACTAAAGAGGACCCAGAGCTTCAGGTGATGCTTGTGGGCCCTGAGAAGTTGATTCAAGATGAACTGAACAATACGGATTATGACAAAAATCGGGTTCACATCCTTCATGCACCTGAAATTATCGGGATGGAAGAATCTCCGGCAACAGCCGTTAAATCAAAGCGATCCTCATCTATTACAATTGGGATTTCGGCTCACAAACAGGGTGAATGCTCTGCATTTGTAAGTGC
>SKRK01000147.1 GCA_007118525.1 Balneolaceae bacterium | reverse complement strand
GCTTTGCGGCTGGAGTCGTCGTCACCTTTTTTGGCTTCGCGTGCAGTTCTCCACTCTTCAAGTGCAGCTTCAATCTCTTCTTCATTTTTGCCCCATCTCATAAGGTGCATTTTATAGAGAATGCCTTCACCCTTTAATATACTTTTAACAGTATCGCTTGGTTGTGCGCCAATTTTTAACCAATGAATGATTCGTTCTTCATCGTACGTAAGCTCTTTTCTTTCACTAACGTTGTCGAAACGTCCCAATCGTTCAATAATGCGGCCATCACGTGGTGAACGGCTGTCGGCTACCACGATGTGGTAAAAAGGTCTTTTCTTCCTTCCTTTTCGTTGTAAGCGTAATTTAATCAATGATGTACTCCTGTAAGTTTTGTTTAGTGTATAATTTCATTACCGGCCAAAAGGGAGGTTTTTAAGCCCTTCCATGGCGCGGCCAACTTTGTTCATTTTAGACATCGTCTTCATCATCTTCTTCATCTGTTCGAACTGCTTCATCAATTCATTGATCTCCCGAACAGTAGTTCCCGATCCTTTAGCGATTCTGCGTCGACGGCTGCCATTTAACAGATTGGGATCTTCACGCTCTTCCGGGGTCATCGAATTGATAATTGCTTCGATTGGTTTGAAAGAGTCTTCGTCAAAATCCGCATCCTTTAGAGCTTTGTCTGCGCCGGGTATCATACCAACCAGGTCGGTAACGCTACCCATCTTCTTAATCTTCTGAATTTGATCGTAGAAATCGTTCAGATCAAACTTGTCAGATTTTATCTTCTTTTGAAGTTTTTGTGCCTGTTCTTCGTCAAATTCCTGCTGAGCTTTTTCCACCAGGGAAACCACATCACCCATTCCCAGTATACGCTGTGCAAGGCGATCAGGGTAGAATGGCGAGAGAGCATCCAGTTTTTCACCGGTACTCATAAACTTGATAGGTTTTTGAACAACAGACCGAATGGAGAGAGCGGCACCGCCACGGGTATCGCCATCCATTTTTGTAAGAACAACACCATCAAAGTTAATGGTGTCGTTAAATGCTTTAGCAGTATTCACTGCATCCTGTCCCGTCATGGCATCTACCACGAACAAGATTTCGTGAGGATTTACTGCCTTTTTAATCTCTTCAACCTCTTTCATCATCGCCTCATCCACATGGAGGCGGCCGGCCGTATCAATAATAACCGTATCGAGAGCCAGGCTTTTAGCCATGGCAACAGCCTCTTTGGCTACGCGAACGGGATCTTTTTGCTCAATGGAATAGACGGGCACATCAATTTCAGCCGCCAGTGTTTTGAGCTGATTGATAGCTGCAGGACGATAAACGTCGGCTGCGGCAATAATTGGGTTTCTTTTATTCTCTTTTTTAAGGTAGCGGGCCAATTTACCGGCAAAGGTTGTTTTTCCGGATCCCTGTAAACCGGCAATGAGAATAACGGTTGGCGGGGTATGGGCAACGGCGATATCAGACCGGGTTTCGCCAAGTATTTTTACCATTTCATCGTAAACGATTTTGGTAAACAGCTGCCCGGGGTTAACGCTGGTTAAAACGTCAGAACCCATTACGGTCTCTTTTATATCGTTCGTGAATTGACGTGCTACCTCTAAATTCACGTCGGCATCAAGAAGTGCCCGACGAATTTCCCGTACTGTTTCAGCGATGTTGACATCGGTGATGCGGGATTGACCTTTCAGAGACTGAACGGCTGATTCTATTTTAGAAGACAAATCTTCAAACATTACACAGCGTATACTTAATATTAAAATGATGCAGAGTCTTAAAAGGTACGGACGGCAGGTGGTATAATCAACAGAAGAATAATTAATTTTTCAGGCTCATCAAATAGAGCAGATTTTAACGAAATATGGCAGATGGTATAAACTGTATCGAAAAACTACGAAAGAAGGAGCTTCGCTTACATCTTATTTTCTCAATCCATCATGGTGTTATTCTTTTTCAAAGCTGAGATTTATTATCTTCGGAGAAATTATTTTCGATCACTTAACGAATGAATAAAATGACAAATACTGGATATGGACTATTAAAGGGGAAAAAGGGAATCATTTTTGGGGCGCTCGACGAGCGCAGCATTGCATGGCGAATTGCCCTTGCCTGTAAAAGGGAAGGCGCCGATTTTGTTCTTTCCAATGCCCCAATAGCACTGCGGCTTGGTGCACTGAATGCCCTTTCTGAAGAGACCGGTGCCAAAATTATACCCTGTGATGTGAGCAGCGATGACGAAGTTCAAGAGCTCATGAATCAAACCCGGGAAGAGCTGGGTAGTGTTGATTTTATTCTTCACGCAATTGGGATGTCTCCCAATATCAGAAAGAAGAAAGAGTATAACGACCTTAACTATAACTGGTTCTCTCAAACACTTGACATCTCAGCCATTTCACTTCACAGGATATTGAATCATGCTGAAAAAGCGAATATGCTAAATGATGGAGGGAGCGTGGTTGCCCTCTCCTATATTGGAGCGCAGCGAATTTTTTCAAAATACTCTGACATGAACGATGCCAAGGCACTGCTTGAAAGCATTGCCAGGAATTACGGAAGCAGACTGGCTGATCGCGGAATACGGGTAAATACCGTGTCACAGGCTCCAACCAAAACATCTGCAGGTACAGGCATAAAGGGATTTGATGGCATGTATACATTTGCCGATAAAATTGCGCCCATGGGCAACCCAACTGCCGATGAGTGTGCCGATTATTGCGTTACCCTGTTCTCTGACCTTACACGTAAGGTTACCATGCAGAATCTATACCATGATGGAGGGTTTGTAACCTCAGGAATTTCGGAAGAGATGATCGACGCCCTTCTGAAACTCTACGCCGATGAGGAGTAGTATCCGTTACGGAGTATACAAGGAAGATCGGGTTTGTTGATATTCAAACATAAGCTGCAGATTAATTATGTCATTAAAAATTCTCGGTATTGATCCCGGTTCCCGCACTACAGGCTATGCCATACTGGTTGAGGATAAGGGAACGTATAAAGCCGAGATTTGTGATGTGCTGCAGATGGCTCAAATGGATGATCACAACGAACGCTTGCAGTACATTTTCGATGAGGTAAGTAAGATTGTCAAGCTGCACAAACCGGATCAGTGCGCCGTTGAAACCCCCATCTATGGTGTAGATCCCTTGGCTATGCTAAAGCTTGGGCGGGCTCAGGCCGCAGCGATTCTTGCCATCACAAACAGCGGCATTACCGTATCAGAGTATTACCCCAAGGCTATAAAAAAGGCGATTACCGGAAATGGTAATGCGAGCAAAAAGCAGGTGGCATTTATGCTTGACAAAATGATGAAACTGCCCGATAAGAAGATTAAGGCAGATGCAACCGACGCACTTGCAGTAGCCTGGTGCCATCTTACCAACTCCAATAAAATTTCAGCAGCAAATGGAGTAAAGAAAATGCATCAAAATAACCGAAAATCGAGTTGGTCAGCTTTTGTGGATGACAATCCGGACAGGGTTAAGAAGCATTAGTTTACAACTGAGCTCTATGGTCTGATAAATTTGCATAAACCAAAGCTTAAATTAAAACACGGGTTTAATTATTTTGAAAAACCGTATGTTTTGAGCTTGCCAACTATTTAAAACTCATCATTCACTTCCTTTATAACATTAAATTAATGATCGCATTTCTGAACGGTATTTTAAGCAGTAAACAAAAAGATGAGCTGATTATAGATGTTAGCGGGGTTGGTTATAGAGTAGAGATCTCTTCACTTACCTTCGAAACCCTTCCCGACTCCGGAAAGGAGTTGAAAATCCTGACCTATCACCACTTTACCGACAGCGATCAAAGATTATTCGGGTTTGCATCAGCAAGAGAAAAAAACCTTTTTGAACGATTAATCACGGTGAAGGGAATCGGCCCAAAACTCGGGTTAACGATACTATCGGGAATGCCGGCAGCCAACCTGATGGAAGCTATTGTAACCCAGGATACGGCCGCACTTTCAGGAATTTCAGGAATAGGCAAGAAAACTGCGGAGAGAATGGTGCTGGAGCTGAAAGACAAGCTATTTGACGAGTCGCAGCCATCGGTAGCAACAGGCAGTATTGAAAACCGCAGTAAGAGGGAGGAAGCTGTTTCGGCTCTTGAAGCACTCGGTTTCAGAAAGAGGGATGCAGAACAAACCGTACATCAAATCACGGCAAAAAATGCAGACATCTCTATATCCGACATGGTAAAACAGGCACTTAGCCAGCTGAAGAGGTAATAATTTGTTAATACAAGATTGCTATTATAAAGCAGTTAAATAAAACCGTTAAGCGATCTTATTCACAATTAATCTTATTTGATTTGTCAAAACAAACCATTCTAGTCGTAGATGACGAACAGGATCTCCTCGATCTGATAGAATACAACCTTAAAAAAGAAGGCTTTAAGGTTTTAAAAGCTGAAAATGGAGAGCAAGGTATTATGGCTGCCCGTGAACATAAACCTAATCTGGTACTGCTTGATATTATGATGCCGAAGATGGGTGGAATTGAAGTTTGCGACCAGATGAGGTCAGACCCCGAGCTGAAGCATATTCCAATTATTTTTCTTACTGCGCGAAGTGATGAAAGAACAGAGATTGAAGGGTTGGACAAGGGTGCCGATGATTTTATTACAAAACCGATAAGCACCACTAAACTGATTTCCAGAATTAAAGCGGTACTGCGCCGGTTTGATGAGAATCAGGAGCAGGTACAGGTTCTGGAAGTACACGACCTGAAAATTGATAAAGACCGATATATTGTATTGAGGGGTAATGAAGAGTTTCAATTGCCACGAAAGGAGTTTGAACTTCTTTACTATCTGGCAAGTAAAAGAGGGAAGGTTCGGGATCGACAAACGCTTTTGAATAAAGTATGGGGCGATAATATTTATGTAGTTGATCGTACGGTTGATGTTCATGTAAGAAAAATCAGAGAAAAACTGGGCGATCACTATATTGAAACTGTAAAAGGAGTAGGGTACCGTTTCAAAGAATAATTCATACAAATTGAAGACAGGATATTTTTAAATCATCTCATTGCGCGCAGGAGCACTATCTGCCATTCTCTCCCTGATAATTGGTTTGGTGCCAATCTCTCTGATGCTGAACCTTACAGGTAACGATTTAATCGTAATCAGCCTGATTCTGTTTCCGGCGGTATTTATTTCAGTCTATCTGGTGTCCGTCTGGCTATACGCTAATCGAATAAAAAGAGCCAGCAAGATGGTTAAGGCCATCACAAAAAAGAAGTTTGAGGAGAACGAGAAGCTTAAACTGAAGCCAAAAGATGAACTCGATTATCTTCTAAAAAAGACGATGATAGCGAGTAAAACCGTAGAAAAAGAGTTGATCCGGCTCAATAAAATTGAAAATTATCGCAAGGAGTTTATCGGAGATATTTCACATGAGTTAAAAACTCCCATTTTTGCCATACAGGGTTTTATCGAGACCTTATTGAATGGTGCCATGCATGATGACGAGGTAAATGAAGTTTTTCTGAAAAAAGCGATGAGGAATGTGAATCGTCTTACATATCTCACCAAGGATTTGATGGAGATATCGCGCCTGGAAACCGGTGAGCTGAAATCAAATTTCCAGGAAATGTATTTGAGAGACGTTGTTTTGGATGTGGTGGAGAGCCTGCAATATAAAGCACAAAAAGAGAATGTTGAGATTGTACTGAAAGAGTTTAATAAAAATATACAGGTACGTGCCGATCGAAACCAGATTAAACAGGTACTGATAAACCTGATTGAAAATGGGATCAAATACAACCGTGAAGGTGGTAATGTGGAAATTGGTATTAAGCCGGTTAAAAAAGATAAAGATAAGATAAGCCTGTATATCAGGGACACCGGAATCGGAATTGAGCCAAATGATATCAAAAGGGTAACGGAGCGCTTTTACCGTGTTGACAAATCGCGATCAAGAGAGAGAGGAGGCACCGGCCTGGGACTATCCATTGTAAAGCATATCATTGAGGCGCATGGCGAGTCGCTGAAAATAGTGAGCAATGTAGATAAAGGCTCTACTTTCAGTTTTACACTCACAAAAGTTTCTCACATTTTAGTTTAAACGGTATTTCAATACCTTCCTGAAGATTTAAAATCTATCAATCAATAAAAGCAAGAATTTAAGATGATCTATGCAGTGATAATGGCCGGAGGTTCAGGAACCCGCTTTTGGCCCAAGAGTACCCGCTCGCTACCAAAACAATTTTTGAACCTTTTTGGCGACAAAACCATGATCCAGGAGACGGTGGCCAGGCTTAATGGCTTTATACCACCCGAACAGGTTATGGTGGTTACCAACGATGAGTATGTATCGATTGTTGAAGACCAGCTATCCGGCACAAGAAAAGAGTTTATAGTTGGAGAACCGGTTGCCAGGAATACAGCCCCCTGCGTTGCAGCGGCAGCAGCGCTTCTGCATAAACAGGATCCCGACTCTGTAATGGTGGTATTGCCGGCCGATCACCAGATTGGGAACTCCAAAGAGTATTTGCAAATTCTGCAAACGGCTATTGAAACCGCAAATTCAGAAAAATCGCTGGTTACCATTGGAATTCAGCCAAATCGCGCTGAAACAGGATATGGATATATCCGGTTCGATACGGGTACCCGTTTTACAAAGGTGAATAAGGATGTCTATTCTGTAAAAAATTTCACGGAAAAACCGAACCGGGAAGATGCAGAGAAGTTTTTGGAATCGGGAGATTATCTCTGGAACAGCGGGATGTTTGTATGGAGGACAGATACTATACTCGAGGCGTTTAAAAAGTTTCTGCCTGAAGTTTATGAACAGACCGAAAAGCTGATTGGATCAAAGGGCAAAAAGGAGGATTTGGATGCATTTTACAGGGCATGCCCCTCGATCTCAATTGATTATGGGATTATGGAGAGTGCAGAAAAGGTTCATGTGGTGCCGGGTGACTTTGACTGGAATGATGTAGGGAGCTGGACGGCAGTTCATGAACTGTCGGAGAAGGACAGTAACGGGAATGCGGTTGGCCATTCGCCGGTATCCATTCAGAATTCAAGCTCAAATCTGATCCATTCCGATAGCGGTAAACTGATTGCGCTTGTTGGGGTAGATAACCTTGCGCTGGTTGAAACTGAAAATGCAATTCTTGTGGTAAACCTGAACAGTGCCCAGGAGGTTAAAGATGTTGTTGACGACCTTAAAAAAGATCCGGAGAAGAGAAAGTTTTTGTGAGCGTATCAGAGGCCGGGTTGGCGTAGAGTTAAGAGCTAATTCAGGAGTGTTCCACCGCCGGCTTGCGGAGGGCAATGGTGTATGAAGAGAAGTGTATTTGATGCTCATAAGTGGCTGTTCGAATCAAATATATGGAATTGCAATAAAAAGTGGGCAAACACTTAAGGCATTCACACGGCTAGTTTGCTTTTAATTTTTGTTCGACCTGCACTGGGCTTTGAGATGCAATTTACTTTTTTCGAACACACACTAACATATTAAGACAGAAAATATCAAAACCTTTTGAAGCCTGATGCTTGTCAAATTTCAATCTCAAGCTGGTCGTATGCCAGGCGCACATGTTTTGGGAGGCGATTATTGCTATCGTTGTGATCCACGTAGGAGTTCATATGAATCAGGTAAGTTTTTGGGATTTTCAGCTCAGTAGCTATTTCAACTGCTTCAGGAATGGTAAGGTGAGTTGGGTGCTCAGGCTGCCATCGCAATCCGCTCAGAACCATCACCTTGCTTCCCACTATTTTTTCTTTGGTTACATCAGGTATGGATTTTACATCTGTCAAATAGGAAAAATCATTGAGCCTGTATCCTTGTACATCAATGCTGCCGTGGTTGTATTGAAGGGGAGTTATTTTAATATCACGGAATTGTGTGGCAGAGTTAAGCGTAACCATATCCACTGATGTGGAGCCGGGATATTTATTCTTTCCAAACATATAGTCAAAACGGGTTTTGATAGAGTTTATAGTCCGTTTTGATCCATAGAGTGGGATGGGTTGTTTTTGCAGATAATTGTAGGATCTGAGGTCGTCGAGTCCGGCTATGTGATCCATGTGTTCGTGAGTAATCAACACAAGATCGATCCGGTCTACGTTAGAGCGAATGGTTTGAAGGCGAAACTCCGGGCCGGTATCAATGATGACGGAAGATTCCGGTGTTTCAATCCAAACAGAGCAGCGGAAACGTTGATTGCGGGGATCAGCCTCAATGTATTCACTCCCAAAACCTCCGGCAACAGGAACTCCCATTGAGGTACCCGTTCCTAAAAATGTACATTTCATGAAATCAGCTATTCTTGGATTGACTCTTCCAACGTCTCATACTTTTCAATTCGGCTCCACAGTTCTTCCAGCTTTTTTCGAACAGCCGGTTTAATGTAGGTGTCTTCAGGGTTGATCTGTTTCAGCACTTTTGCCATAATTATGGCCTGAGCCTCAGGGGGTCGATTCTTATTGATTACAACTAATTTATCACCTTCAATGATGCATTGGTCGCCCCTAAACGTACCTCTCTCCTTTCGAATAGTATAACCACCTTTTTCACAAAGCGATTCGAGTTCAAGAATGAGTTTATCAATTTTCATTTTTTAAAATGCGTATCCTATGGTTATGGAGTGTGATGTAAAGTCGTAGTCATTCAAATCTCCATTTGTATCGTCTATATCATATTTACGGTAATCAAAATGGTAACCAACCGAAAGGGCATGCCTGCCGATTAAGTTTCGAAAATAGAACTGCGCACTGCCGTCGAGCCTGAATAAGCTGCCCCCAAATAGATTGCCCTGGGCAAAACTAAACCCATAATTAGGAGTTCCCTTAATTGAAAAGTCTATACTGTCGCTGATTCGAAGGGCTGATTCAAGTCCCGTTCCTAAAGTTAATGAGCTTTGCTGGAACTCTGAATCGATATTATTTCTGGATACACGCATAAGGTCTGTAGTTATTTGAATTGGAACAAGAACCACAACATTTTCACGCCGATAAAGCTGCAGTCTGTTGAACAGCCTGGCATTAAGGTTAACTAAAGAGTTCTCGTTCAT
>SKRK01000354.1 GCA_007118525.1 Balneolaceae bacterium | reverse complement strand
CAGCGGTTTTATTCCGATAAAAATCATCCATCCCATTAGCAGGTAAAAAGCCACGAAAATTTTCATGTTTGTTTTACCCAGCCAAAGCCTGAGCGTAATGCCGGTAAACGCCACAAACCATATCATTGCAAGCATAAACCAGCCGAAAGTTCCATGTAATATCCCTACGGTAAACGGCGTGTAGGTTCCGGCGATCAGGATAAAAATTGCTATATGATCAAAAACCTGGAAAACGTCTTTGGCTTTTCCTTCTCTCAGGCCGTGGAACAGAGTGGAAGAGAGGTAGAGCAGAATGGCTGAGGCAATAAAAACACTGACTCCGGCAACAGTGAGTGCGTCTCCATGGTGAACGGCGTAGTAGATCAAAAACGGCGCGGCCACAATGGCAGCTACCGCCCCAACGCCATGGCTAATCGCGTTGGCAACCTCCTCTTTTCGGGTCTGCCCTGTATGTTTTTTGTCCTTGAAAATCCACATGCCATTATAGCGATCGATAATCCGATTGTAATGAACAGGAATTTAGGATATTAAAGAATCTATTTCACTGTTTCTGAAGTCATTTTAACTTCTTCCGGAGATTGTTTTTCCTGTTCATTTCTCCTGGCATAAGCCACACAGATATCTTTCATAAGGTGGGGGCCCTCGAAAATCATCCCGGTAATCAATTGCAGTAAATCTGCCCCTGCGTCCAATTTCGTCATGGCATCCTCAGCAGAGAAAATTCCACCACATCCAATAATGGTAAACCTGTTTCCCCACTGCTGTTTGGTCTTTCGGATCAGCTCATTGGAGTGCTCAAAACATGGCTTGCCGCTCAACCCACCCCGATACTCTTCCGGAGCTTCTTCAGGAAAATCAGCATCAGAATAATTTTTGTTGAGATTACCAATTACCACACCATGAACCCCAAATTCGTCTAAGACAGTGAGCAGATCATTAAATTCATCCCATTCAGCATCGATGGGCATCTTTGCATACATGGGTTTGTTGTGTTCAACTGTCGCCAGTTTTTCAAAAAGTACTCTTAAACGAGATGCTTCGGCAAAACTTTCGCCTCCATGCGCATTGGGACAGGAGATATTTATAGTATAAAAGTCGCCCATATTTTCCTCCACCAGTCTTTTAAGGGAGTAGTGGTAATCTTTCACTCCGCCTTCAACAGTGGATGCCTCAGCATCATTGGTTTTTGCAATGCTGATGCCCCATATAAAACCTTCTGGTTTTTCAACGCTCTTCAGCCTCTCTATGATCCTGCCTACTCCCTGATTTTTCAGGCCCTTCCATACCACCAGCGACTTTGACTTTACCATTCTCTTGAGCCTAGGCCTGGGATTCCCCTCGCACGGCCTTGCGGTAACAGAGCCTATCTCATCTCCTCCAAAGGAGAGACAGTCCAAAACGTGGGCCAGCTTACCGTTATAATCAAATCCTGCCGCCAGTAATACTGGTGATTTGTACGTAATACCGTCCACGGTTATAGAAATATCCGGTCCTTTATAACCATACATAGACGATATCAATGCCCGCCCCGGTTTCGTATAACCGATCTTCTGTCCCATAGTGACAAATGCGTCGTGGATAAACTCGGGATCGGTTTTGAAGAGAATGGGCTTTAGCCCTTTTTTATATAGAACCTTAATCATGATTTTAATTACCCTCTTATACTTTTGAGACTGAATGCAAATTTTAAACCGAAAGACGATGGGCTTATGCAACTGCTCCATTTCGTTTATAATTTGAAAAGAAACGGGGTAACGTGTTTGGTGAACAGTTTACCGATTTCTGTATAAGCAACACCGCCTAACGGTTCTTTTTCGTTAGATCATCCCGGTTATGATTTAATTAAGCGCCTGCATAATAGCTATGGAAAAAGGAGCCAGGTCAGGTGGCGTTCGTGAGGTAATCAGGTTACCGTCGATCATAACTTCCCTGTCAACAAAAATGGCGCCTGCTTCGGTAATTTCATCCTCTATTGCGTCGACAGCCGTTAATGTTCTTCCTTCAACGATTCCTGTGGCAATTACAACCTGCGGGCCGTGGCAAATAGAAGCAACAGGTTTATTGGTTTGAATAAACTCTCTGACAAAATCAACCACTGAGCTGTGTTCTCGCAGGTTTGCCGGAGATTGCCCCCCGGGAATTACCAGAGCATCGAAATCAGCAATTGAAACATCTGTGACTGATTTTTCTACAATAGCCGTAACATCACTGTTATAAGCTTTATACACGCCCGGTTCTATTCCGATAACTGTAATAACTGCTCCATTGTTTTGCAGAAAACCAAGCGGAAACATGGTTTCACCGTCATGGAATCCTTCGGTAATCAGAAAGGCAATACGTTTTCCTTCCAGCTCTTTATCAGGATTAACTGCAAATATCGAGATCCCCAAAAGCATAAAAATCAATACAAAGATTGGAAAAACAAATTTTACTCGTTTCATAACTTCTCTCCATAAGTTTAGTTTAAAATACCCGCTATCTATACCATCAGTACGGTATTTGTAAAATACCATTTTGAATAAATAAAAATAAAAAAACCCGGAATTCAATTAAGAAAACCGGGTTATAGAAAAGATCAAAAAATGATTAGCTGACGAAATAAACTGTTCTTCAACCGGGAGTCTTTTAAAGAGCAGAGAATTTGATTTCCCATTTTACCGGGTAGAACCTGCCCTCTTCGTCGTAGCTGTATCCAACAACCTGGCCTTCGTTGTTGATGGCACGGGCAAGACTGTTCCCGCCAAATGAGGGGAGTTCAACCATTCCCAGCTCCTTATTCCAAAAGAATGCATGCGATTTGCCGGGTGCTGAGCTGCTGTAGCCTACCGTCAACCCATGGTCGTTCACATCCCATGCGGTACTCCAGTCGCCGCCGAGCGTGCCCAGGCCGGTCATGCCGCCCTCTTCACTCCAGATAAACGCTTCCGACCGGTACGTTGAGCTGTAGATTACTTCATTGAAACTGCTTGTGTTAAAATCATTGCCGCCGGAAGTTTTTCCTCTCACATCATTATCTTTTTCCCAGGGAAAAGATTCACTTCTAAAGGTTGCGTTTCGAAGCATCTCAACCACGTGAGACTGATCGTAAACTCCTTTGGTTTGCGTGGTCTGCATCAGGCGATCCATCTCTTTGGATAGTGAAGATGTACCTGCTGTTGTTGAGGAGGCCATCAGGTTGTTGCTGTTTGTCGCCAGAACAGAACCTACTACCTGGCCGTCATTATTTATCGCATTCGCCCTGCCTGAACTGAAACCGCTGTAAGATCCCAATCCTTTCATACCTGCGCCTTCACTCCAGACAAAAGCGCGGTTTGACACCATATAATCCACGCCTGTAGCCACACTATGATCGTTAATTCCATTCGCCCAGCCGTCCTGGCTGATAAGCTGAATATCCTGATTTTCATCCCACACAAAAGCGCTGAATTCGTAATCGTAGTAGTCGCCATACTCTTCATCTTCATACAGAAGTTTCTCGGTTACAAGTTCGCCTGCAATCTGTCCATGAATGTTAATATCGTGAGCTTCAATCCAGTCACCATTTGGCGAGTAGAGAGTTCTTTGTCCCGTGGAAGATTCCCAGATAACCGGCATTTTACCGTTATTTCCCGCTACCTGGCTGTTGTTGTTTATTGCACGGGCAAACATAGAACCCATTGTTGTTAACGTGCCATCTGCGGCCACGTGGGTATTCCCTCCTACAATTTCTCCTAAATCATTAATGTCCCAGGCTACAATCAGGCCATGCTTATCTCTCAGGTCGGTTAGCGTTACAAAGTAGGGGCTGTTTTCAATAATCATCCGGGGACTGCCCGCCGAATTTTTAAGCACAACCGCATAGGTTGATGAATCAGAATAGTTGAAGCCCCGGTAGCTGTTCATCACATGATTAACCAGCTCCTTTGTTTTGGCTATATCAAAAGCAGGCTGTCCGCCGTTTGTCATATCCTTTGGTAGTTGAGTCACATCAACATCGTTTAAATCAAAATCAGTGGCCACCATCAGCGCCCAAATGGATGCCTGGATCTCATTAGAAGTAAGGCTGCTGCTCTCTTTTAAAAATCTCTCTTTGTTGTTAAGCAGGTAGTTCAGAGGCTTCCAGTTCTCTTCACCGAATGTGGTGTAGAGGCTTACTCCATCATAAACACTGTTTTCAATATCCATTTGGTGAACCGGAGAGACACTCCAGCCTTTATAAACCGATGCAGAGGGGTATTTATCTCCTGCTGTCTGCCCGATATCCAATGAGTAATAGCTGTCGGTTCCTTTTTCTACGGTAACAGACATATTTCCTTTCCCGTCAATCAGTGACAGCTCGGGTACCAAATCATTTTGTTGATCATCACCGTTGCTCACATTCGGCATGCTGTCGCAAGCACCCATAAAAGCAAGAAATGCCAAACCAAAAAATGACTTTGCTACATAGCGCCTGAATAGTGACGATTTTTTTTCCGGATCCTTTCTGATGATATTTTTCACTGTTAATCCCTGATTAGATAGCATGATATTTTTTACTATTTCTTTTGTTTGGGGTCGCTATAAAAAGCAGTATTTCCCGGCGGTACTATTATCTTCAGCTTAAATTCAAAAAACGACGGTAACTGATTAAGCTGAATCGATATGCCAAAATAGTAAAACAATGGGTAAGATAGCCAAGCTGAACGGTTATAATGTTTTAATGCTCGTTAGAGAGGCGGGTATTTTGATGTTAAAAAATGAGATTCGGATTAACAGCGCAGGAAATAATTTTAATGTTAGAGGAAACATTTCAGGGCACATACCGGCACAAATGGTGTACATTTTCAGCTATTGTATAGATTCGGCTATCATAGGGCTAGTCATCAGAAGGAAGCCACCTCACCCACCATAGCATCAATAGATCATAAACCGCGTGTGCTGTCATGGCGGCTACCAGGCCGGCATACATGAAGAGATAGCCCAGCATCATGCTGAGGCCGAAAAGCAAGAGCGTAAAAAGGATATGTCCCGCTGATCGAAAACTGATGTATCCATGGATAGCGATGAATATAAGTGATGTGAACCAAATGCCGATCAGTGGCTGAATGGCGCCGCGGAACAGCAGCTCCTCTCCCACTCCTGCAAAGAGAGAGACCTGGGTGCGGTCGAACCAGGTGAACTCCGTTTTCTTTATGATTCTGAAAAGTGTGAAATCATCCAATATCGGGGCAACCGGCTTTCTTGTGGAGAAGAAGAGAATAATCACCGCCGCGGCTGCACCCGAGAGAACACCTATCAGTACCTGAAGGCCGAAGGAGTAGCCATGCGTGAAGGCATCGAACAGGCCGTCATCATGGAAAAAGTAGAAAAGCAGCGTTGCAATAAAGAGGTAGAAAACCAGCGATCCGGCCGACATATTCAGAAGCTCCCTTCCGGTAAGGTTCAGTCCGGATTCACTATCAAAATTTTTATTGCCGTCCGGTAACATATCGCTATTTGTAGATGCGGGTTAGTTTAATTGCCTGAAAATACCCCGGAGTTTTGTGAATATCGAATTTTGAATGAAGGTTTTAAAGGGTTCCTGCCCATCGCAAGGAGTTTTCTCCACTCCGGCCCAAAAAGCGGGCCTCCGGTCGAAATGACAAGGCGCTTTTGTAAAGTAAGGCGGGCATCCGGTTACGGAGTAGAACAACGCTCCTGCTGCCCGCCGTAACTGTTGCGACGCATTCGTTAAGCACCGGCGTTAGACTGGATTTTGCATAGTTGGGAGGCTTATACGCCGTTTTTCTTATTAGAAAATAGCGATTGTCATCTCGAGTCACGCGCTCCGCGTGACGGTGCTTTTCCGCATGGAGTCGAGAGATCTCCCTGCAATTGGAACTACCTTAAACAACGATAACGCGCGTAGCGCATTCAACGACACGCGCAGCGTGGCACTCAACGCACCGCAGGTGCTCTTAACGCGATCCGCAGGCTGGCGAAGAGCACTCAACGCGACGGGAAAAGGCAGAATCACCGGCCAACAGCTTTAATGCTCAATACTCTTCAGATACTTGAAGAACTCGGTGTCTGTTGAAAGAAAGATCGACGTGTTTTCGTCGAACGATTTTTCGTAGGCTTCCATCGCTTTCACAAAGTCGTAGAATTCACGGGTTGATGCATTCCGGTTATAGGCTTCGTTATAGATCGCTGCCGCCCGGGCATCACCGCCGCCGCGTATTTCGCGCGCCTGGCGAAAGGCCTCCGATTGAATCTCAAGCAGTTCACGCTCCTTTTCACCTTCAATACGGGAGGCTTCACCCTGCCCTTCCGAACGGAAAAGATCGGCAATTTTATTTCGCTCACTGATCATTCGGTCATACACCGTGCGGCGCACATCTTCCACGTAGTTGATTCGTTTAAAGCGGAAATCAAGAATGGTAATTCCGAGATCCGACGCCCGTTCATTGGCCAGTTCCAGAACGATATCCTGAATTGCGATTCGCCCCACATAGATGGTTTCCAGCGAATCTTCAATTACTTCAAATATGTCTGCACCCAGATCGGGCTCTCGGTTGGATGTCCTTACCAGCTCAACGAGGTCGTGTGAGGCTACGGCATTTCGTGTTTCACCATCCAGAATATCATCCAGTCTGGATTGTGCCCCGCGCTCATCCCGCAGGCGACGGAAAAACTGAAGCGGATCGGTGATGTGCCACCGGGCATAGGAGTCCACAAAGATGAACTTTTTATCCTTGGTGGGTACCTGGTTTTGATCGCCATCCCACTCCAGGAAGCGTTTGTCAAAGCGGTTTACCTTCTGAATAAACGGAATTTTCATGTTAAGGCCTGCTTCTGTAACCGCTTCTCCGACAGGTGCACCAAACTGCGTAATAATAACCTGTTCTGTTTCATCAACCGTATAGAAACTGTTGATTGCCACAACGGCCAGTATCACTGAAATAATAATAAGTAGTGTATATTTTTTGTCCATCTGTTTCTCCTAATTACCTGATTGATTTTGCGTTGCCGGGTTCGTGCTATTCATCTGCATCTGAAGCAGGGGCAGCACATTGGCTCCATCCTGATCGGTTATAATTTTATTACCCAGTTTCGGCAGCAGCTCCTGCATCGTTTCATAGTAGATTCTTCGTTTAGTGATTTCAGGTGCCCTCTGGTACTCAAGATGTACGGCATTGAAAGCCGCCACTTCACCCAGTGCTGTATTGGTCCTGTTTACGGCATAGCCTTCGGCCTGCTGTATGGTCTGCATCGCCTCACCCCTTGCTCGCGGAATCACACGATTATAATCCGATCTCGCCTGGTTGATAAGCGTCTCGCGCTGTTGCTGCGCTTCGTTCACCGCATTAAAAGATGGCTTTACAGGGTCGGGCGGATTCAAATCCTGTAGTACAACCTGGTCGATCCGTACACCGGTTTCGTACTCTACGTTCAGCTCTTGCAGAATCTCCTGTACCCTCAACGCAACGGCTGCCCGACCTATGGTAAGCACTTCGTTTACCGTTCGGTTTCCCACAACCTGCCGCATGGCCGCTTCTGCCATATCACGCAGAGTCTTTTCAGGGTTGCGAACCTTAAAGAGATAATTATACGGATCAGAAATGCGATATTGCACCACCCACTCCACATCGGCCAGATTCAGATCGCCTGTAAGCATGAGAGATTCACCCTGAAAACCGGCTTTTCGATACTGACTCTGAATCCCGGTTTCAACTGTTCTGTAACCGAACTCCTGCTTTAGCTGGCGTTCTACCGGCACAATGCGGGCTGTTTCAATAATCGGAATTTTAAAATTCAGTCCAGACTCGGCTGTACGAACATACTGCCCGAATCGCTGAACCACTCCCACCTCTTCCGGTTCAACCGTGAAAAAGGTTGAGAAGAGCAAAATGGCCCCCACAATACCGAGTACGATAAGCTTTATATTCCCCATCAGGGTTTTAACCTGTTGAGGAATTTCTGTACCCTCAAATGGATTCTTAATTTCTGACATTGTTTAATTAGTTTTTATAGAATTGATGTAGGCCTCTGTTTGAATTGATTTACTTTGGTCAAACAGATTTTCGAAACACTTTTTCCCATCGATTTACATACCTGCAAAACTGACATCTATCAAATAGGAGGAGAAAAAGTATTGATTGTATGTGATGTAAATATCCCGGCAACGTACGGCTTTTTTCACTTGGAATTGCCATGCTTATTATCCTATTTGTTGGCAAAATGTTTAATTATTAAAAAATCAGGCAGGGAATTTTTGAACAGCTTCTGCAGTTGAACTTGGTCTACGAACACTCGACTCAAAAACCTTTGGATATATAGTTGTTATAACCCGTATTCTAAACACAACTTAAATCGCCTGAATTTGATCTGCATGTATGTCTAAACTATCAGCTGAAGAGAAATTTCTGGATCTCTCTGACTACGGAAGGCCAATAGCCGTCGCCTTTGCAAGCCGTCTTAAAGAAACTTCTGCAACTCCTGTGCAGGTTACTTTTCTCTTTGGGGTATCCGGTTTAATTGCTGTCTATTGTATTCTCAACGGATTTTATGTAGCGGCCGGCCTCTTTTTAATATTGAAATCGATCATTGATGCCGCAGATGGAGAGTTGGCGAGGATAAAAAATACACCTTCATATACCGGCAGATATCTGGATTCCATTTTCGATATCATACTGAACCTGATGTTTCTGTTGGCCATTTGGCATGTCACACATTATTCTATCTGGGCGGCACTGCTGGCCTTTGCAAGCATTCAGCTGCAGGGCACCCTTTATAACTATTACTATGTTATTTTGAGGCACAATTCAGCCGGGGGAGATAAGACGAGCAATATTTTTGAAACCGAAAATCCGGCAGCACTCCCCGGCGAGAAGCAGAAAACTGTTGATTTTCTCTTTAAAGTCTATACTCTTTTTTACTCCGTTTATGATAAGATTATCTACCGGATCGACCCAAATGCTCCTGACACCACTGCTTTCCCAAAATGGTTTATGACCCTCCTCTCCATTTACGGATTGGGATTTCAGCTTCTCATTATCTCTGTGATGCTGGCTGCCGGATTGGTGGAATTAGTTATTCCATTTTTCATCATGTACTCCATATTCATTGTTCTGTTTATCGGGATTAGAAAAACCCTTCTTATTGAAAAAGCT
>SKRK01000219.1 GCA_007118525.1 Balneolaceae bacterium | reverse complement strand
ATAACGGCGATAAGCAGTTACTCAATTCTTTTTATTCGCAACTATCTGATACAGGAGGGAGAAAAACAGATTATAAATGATACGGAGTGGCTGACTATTACGATTCAAAACCTGCGGCTGGATGACAACTTCGAAACCAATCTGAATGAGGTGGCAAGAACCTCAGGGTATCAAATTGCGGTATACGACGAAGATGGTCATCTTTTTGCTAAGGTACCCTACATTGATGATATCGAGGCATCCTCAATGTTTGACGCGGCTCTGGTTGATACGCTCACGATTTTGCAGGATGTGTATCTGAATAATGACCCCGCCAGCGACAAAATTGAGGCCTATGCCATGCTTTCCAAAGATCACAATCCGGCTCGTTTCCTGGAGGTCAGCATCTTTAAAGATCAAATTTATGAGCCTATAAAAACGATACGCTGGATAATCTACACGGGTATGTTTATCTCAATAGGCCTGGTTATTTTGGTTAGTATTCTCTTTTCAAGGTATATCTCGAGACCCATTTTACAGCTCGAATCGGCAGCACGCGACATTGCAGAGGGAGATGTGACACGTACCCTGAACCTCGACAGAAACGATGAATTTGGCAAGCTTGCAACATCCCTGAATCGAATGGCAGAGCGGTTTCGGCAAGATAATCAGGAGATGAAGCGGCTTTATGACAAACAGAGCCAGTTTTTTGCCGATATCACCCACGAAATCCGTAATCCGTTGCACACCATAGCGGGCTCGCTTGAAATGCTGCAGATGGAAAGCCTGCAGAAAGAGCAGCGAGAACACTATTTACAAACTGCCTTGAGGCAAACGGAGAGAATTAACAGGCTTTATAAAGACCTGGTAACCCTTCAGCGTTACGATTCAGATTCCTATTTTGTTGAAAAACAGAAATTTGATCTGTGCAAAACCATCAAGCATGTAGTTGATCTCTACCAGAAAGAAGCTGCCGAAAAGGGGATTAACCTGAAGTATGATCAGGGCTACAGAGTTGTGGTTGGCGATCCCGATAAAATTGAGCAGGTAATTGACAATCTGGTATCAAACGCGATTAAATATACCAACAAGGGTGAAATCGAAATCAAAGTGACCGAAGAAGACGGACACGTTTCAGTGCATGTTATCGATACAGGTATTGGTATCTCTTCAGAACATCTCGACCGGCTTTTTGACCGCTTTTACAGAACCGACAAAGCGCGATCAAGGGATAAAGGCGGCACCGGACTTGGCCTTGCCGTGGTAAAAAGTATTTTAAGCGCTCATGATTCCGACGTGATGGTAAAAAGCAAGCCGGGAGAAGGCTCAGACTTTTCGTTCAGGCTGCAAAAAGGCTAAAGCAGTTTTTTATAGAGATACGACGCTGCCAATCCTCCAAGAAGAGGAGCCAGTATGTAGATGGGCAGGTAGTAGTAGGAAAAGCCGTTGTTTAGAAAATCTGTGAAAACAAAAGCGGAAGTAAATGCCGGATTTAATCCTGTGCCCGATATGGGTTCTGCAATGATATAAGATCCATAGAAAGTGAGGCCAATCATCAGTCCAAAAACGGGGTTGCGACGCTTTTCAGCCGGATAGACCATAAAGAGGAAGATCAGAACAAACAAAAATGAAAAGAGAAATTCCACCACAATAAATTCATACGTCCCTGTTGATGGAGACGGGCTTGCTACATGGGTAATGCCGGATATTTGCCAGACAAGGAAAGCCCCAAAAACTGCACCGGTCAACTGGGCAGCAAGATGAAACAGAAGCTGATCCAGAGATATTTTTCCCGATACCCAGGCAGCAAGGCTGATTGCCGGGTTAAAGTGCGAGCCTGATATATCTGAGAAAAGATAGATAAGAGCAGCCAGTATCAGGCCGGCAGCCACTGGGTTTCCCGATAAACCAACCGCTATCGTTAAAAAAAGAGTTCCGAATAGTTCGGCACTGAATTTGAGCATATGAGAAAATCATTCAAATGATAACCTCTCGAATCTACTTGGAGTAGCACCTATAATGCAAGTTAAGTTACAAGGCGGGCTATATTAGTTTGTTAACAGTTGTCAAAAATAAGTTAATATTGGCAGTTAAATTAAATTTAATCAACAAGTAAAAGCATGTGTAATGACTTTTGAAAAAGAGAAGTATTAAACGGATTTTTTTGAACTAGTAGCGGCTTTTACCGGATTTCAGGAAATTTCGGTCTGGAAATGCCGGTTTATCTGTGCCAAATTCTTCACGATTGCTTCATAAAAAAACAGTTTCTTTTACGATTGTAACCACCAGAAGTGACTAAATTTATAGAATGACAAATATGCGCATTGGAGTTGTATTAATGAATTTGGGCGGGCCAACCCATGAGGATAATGTAAAAATCTTTCTCAAGAATCTGTTTAGTGACGAAGATATTATCAAACTGGGTGGCGGGATTACACAAAGAACATTCGCAAATGTCATTTCAAAATTAAGAGCGCCAAGTGTAGCGAAAGACTATAAAGAGATTAACGGCTGCCCCAAAGGATGCACCGGTAGTAAACACTGCTTTAACCGGAAGAATAAAGTTGTTTCAGAGTGCTGCTCACCTATTAATGGGCTCACCGAAACCCAGCGAAGAAGTCTTGGGAATTATTTTAAGCAGATCCTGCCTGATCATGAAGTTAAGGTATATACCTGCATGCGATATTGGCTTCCGTTTGCCGACCAGATTATGGACGATTTGGTAGAAGACGGTATTACACACACGGTTTTAATGCCGCTTTATCCCCAGTTCTCCTGGACCACTACGGGAAGCAGTTTCCGGGATTGGGAAGAGGTGGTTAAGAAGAAATTTCCCGATGGGAAAAAACCATGGACTGAGTTTCATGTAAAGAATTACCATCTGAATGAGTCGTATTTACGTTCTGTAAATAACAGGATCGACGAGGCTCTCTCTGATATGGACGAAGAGACCCGGCGAAAAACCCATCTTATTTTCAGTGCACACGGTACACCGTTACTGGAAGTGAGAAGCGGCGATCCTTACACAACAGAAATTAAAGAGACCATGGAAGCAGTTATGGCACGGCGTGAGGAGAATAATTCGTACTGGCTCAGTTTCCAGTCCCGTGTGGGTCCGCAGAAATGGACGCAGCCAAATACAGAAGATCTGGTGAGGCGCCACCTTGAATATGGGATTAAAAACTTTTTGATGGTGCCGATCGCTTTTGTGACCGATCATATTGAAACCCTCTATGAATTAGGAGTTGAGCTTGTTGAGGATATGGAAGAAGAGGGATTTGAGTTTGAAAATTACCGGGTAATGACGGGATTAAATGATCACCCGGATTATATAAGAGCACTTGCAGAGGAGGCATTGAACTGTTTAAAGCATGAAGTGCCCGGCGAAGAAGTGAAATGGGATAATATAGAAACCAGAAAAGCAGTTACTGCATAGGGATGGTTCATCCAACAATCCAGGATTTTACAGTAATCGGTGTCAATCATTGGGACGCCCCTGTAGAGATACGTGAAAAATTCAGCCTCTGCTCAAAGGGTAAAGTGATGATGCTCGAAGGTGCCCGCCGCGAAGGCATTAAAAGTATATTTGTGGTGTCTACCTGCAACCGAACCGAGGTATTTGCGCAGGGGGCAACCACCCGAGAATTAATACGGCTGCTCACCAGCTATTCAAATGGAAATCTCGACGAGTTTCATAAATACGGTTTTGAACACGAAGCCGATCGTGCGGTTCAGCATCTTTTTAAAGTGGCTACAGGTCTCGACTCCCAGATACTTGGCGACCTGCAGATCGTAAAGCAGGTTAAGGAGGGATATGAGTATTCAGCATCCGAAGGGATGATTTCCGGCGAGTTTCACCGATTGATGCAGCACGTTTTCAGAGCCCATAAAAGATCAAGAAGCGAAACCTCTCTGGGACAGGGTGCCGCAACAGTGGCCTATGCGGCTGTACAGTTTGCTATGCGAACCTTTGATAACCTGACAAGCAAAAATATACTGCTGGTGGGAACCGGTAAAATTGGCAAGGTAACCTGCAAAAATCTCGTGAACCTCGGGGCAAGCAAATTGACGCTCATTAACCGGACCCGTGACAAAGCCGAGTTTGTGGCCGGAAAATTTAATCTCCAGGTGGCCGACATGGAACATCTGCCTGAGCAGATTGCTGATGCCGACCTGGTAATTGTGGCTACCGGGGCAACCGAACCCGTTATCAGGCCGGAGCACATGCAACCCTCTATGGAAAATCCGAAGTTCAAGGTAATGCTCGATCTCTCCGTGCCCAGAAATATAGATCCGAATGTGGCTACGCTCGACTTTGTGGACGTTGCCAATATGGATATGCTGGGTGATGTGACCGACGAAGCCTACAAAAAGAGAGAGAAAGAGATACCGGCTGTTAAAAACATTATTAATGAAGAGCTGTCCGGATATATCTTGTGGCTAAACGAGCAGCGGGTGGTACCTACCATCAAAGCTCTTACCAGAAAATTTGAGACAATTCGGGATGATGAGCTCAACTTCTTTAAGAATAAAATCTCAACAGGTGACTACGATAAAGTTGAAAACCTGACCCGGCGTATTGTAAATAAAATTGCGGCTTACAGTATTGAACATCTGCGTGATCACCATAACTCTGATGAAGTAGCAGAGATGGTTTCTGAAATGTTTAAACTGGAAGCCAAGAACGGGCATGAGTAGAAAAATTCGTATCGGCACACGCGACAGTGAACTTGCAACCTGGCAGGCAAAAAAGGTTGAATACGAGCTGATAGAAGCAGGTCAGGAGACGGAGATTGTTTTTATAAAATCTGAAGGTGACCTGGACCTTACCACCCCGCTTACCGAGATGGGAGGAAAGGGAGTTTTTACAAAAGCCCTTGATGATGCCCTTCTGGAAAAAAGAATTGACCTGGCCGTTCACTCCTACAAAGACCTTCCAACGGAAAACCCGCTTCCGCTTATCGTTTCGGCTGTGCTTGAACGCGAAGATCCGCGCGACTCTCTTGTAGCACCCAGAGGGACCGATTTCATGAGTGATGAATCCATGAAAGCGGTAATCGCAACCAGCAGCAACAGGCGTAAAGCTCAATGGCTGCATCGCTACCCCAATCATGAGATTACAAACATCCGCGGCAATGTGAATACCCGCCTTCGTAAAGTGAATGAAAAAGGCTGGGATGGCGCTATATTTGCAGCGGCCGGGTTGAAACGGATAGGCCTGGATCACAATATTTCAGAATATCTCGACTGGATGGTTCCTGCTCCGGCCCAGGGAGCCATGGCCGTAATGGTGCGCGAGGAGGATGAGAGCCTGATTGAAATTACTGCAGGCCTGAATCACAATGATACAGACCTCTGTACAGGACTTGAGCGTGAACTCCTTAATGAAATGGAAGCCGGCTGCAGCGCCCCTGTAGGAGCCTTTGCCTGGATTGAGGGTGATGAGGTTATTCTGCACGCTGTAGCTCTGAAAGTGGATGGTTCCCTGCAGTATGATATTGAAATAAAAGCAGCAAAAGATGATGCAAAAGACCTTGGCCGCAAAGCAGCCCGTAAACTGCTGGAGCAGGGAGCGGACAAACTGGTTGAGGAGATGAAGAAATTATAGTCCCCCTTCTCCCATAGGGATCCCTACGGGGGAAGGGAGACATAGCACCCCCTCAGCCGGCTGGCGGAGGGACCTGAAAAACAGAAGCAAATGACCAAAACCCACAACATACTTGTTACCCGCGAACTGAGCGATGAACAGCTCAGGCTCGCAGAGAGTATAGGCCTGAATGTGGTAGTTGAACCGGCAATCAGAATTGAATTCCGAAATGATTGGCTTGCTTTTGAATCGATTCTGAAAGAGACGGAAAAACCTGTTTTTGCATTCACCAGCCGGAATGGGGTGGCCGGGTTTGAACGTTTTAGAAAAGCCGGAGTTAAGATAAATGATGACGCACCTGTTTATGCTGTGGGCGGCAAGACTTCGGAAGCACTGAATGAGATTGGATTTTCTGATGTGAAGTCTCCGGTACAGCAGGATGGTGTTGGGCTGGCACATCTTATTATCAACGACTTTCTTCAAACACGAGACTTCAAAGATGCGACCGTTTTGCACTTTTGCGGTGACCGCCGCCGGAACGAGCTTCGACACTATCTTACAGATTCGGATATTCCCATCAAAGATGTAGTAGTTTATAGAACTGAATTGAACGAGATGAATCTGCCGGGCGGTAAATTTGATGCGGTACTCTTTTACAGTCCCAGCGCGGTGCAGGCATATAGAAACAGCGGGGGATTTAGCAGGAAGGAGGATCTTCCGGAGCTCTTTGCCATTGGAAATACCACTGCTGAAGAGCTGAGCATCGAATCGGGCCAACACGTTCACGTCTCCCCCGAACCGGATACGGAGGTGTATTTAAGGTTTGTGGCCAGGATTTTAAATGAGCAGAAACCGGCTAAGGAGTGTCCCCCTTCGAAGGGGGCAATGGGGGATGAAAAAAGTCCGACTTCAAAGTGGGGGCAGGGGGATGAGGGCAGGGCTAATAAGCGTTGGAATGATTCGTAATTTAATCAACGCTCCGTTAGCATCCCACCGGTGTAACCGCTGAACGCGTTTCCACATCCCCTCCGCCAGCTGGCGGAGGGACTTTAAATGCCAAACCCAAAAACATTTATAATCAAAACCATGCAACACAATTTCCCTGATTTAAAAAACGACCTTTTCCTACGCGCACTTAGAGGAGAGGAGGTGGAGCGCCCGCCGGTTTGGATGATGCGTCAGGCCGGACGCTACCTGCCGCAGTATATGGTGCTTCGAAAGAAGTACACCTTTTTTGAAAGGGTGGAAACTCCCGAGCTGGCATGTGAGATCACAATACAGCCTATTGATGAGATGGAGCCGGATGCGGCCATCATCTTTTCGGATATCCTGACGGTACCGCAGGCGCTGAACATCGATGTGCAGATGATTCCCGGAAAGGGTCCTGTAATGGGAAATCCGATCAAAACCGTGGATGATGCATTTGCCATCCTGGCTGAAGATGTGCCTGAGAAATTGAGTCATGTGATGGACGCGATCACGCTTACGCGCAAAGAGCTGAACGGACGCGTACCGCTGATCGGTTTTGCCGGCGCACCATGGACGCTATTCTGCTACATGGTTCAGGGTGAGGGGTCTAAAAATTTTGATAAAGCCAAAGCGTTTCTGTTTCAGCATCCGGATGCATCGCGCCATGTGATGAAAGAGCTCACCAAGGCCACGATCGACTATCTTCAGGCGCAGGTAGAGGCCGGTGCTCAGGCAGTGCAGGTATTTGATTCATGGTCGGGACTTCTCAGTCCGGACGATTTTAATGAATGGGCGCTTCCATATTTAATGGAGATCACGCAGGCGATTAAGGATGTGCCGGTTATTCTGTTTGCGAAAGGTTCGTGGTATGCCCTTGAGCGGTTAAGCTTCAAAAGCGGTGCTGCAGCACTGGGCCTCGACTGGACCACGTCACCCGAATTTGCCCGCGAAAAAACCCGGAACTCCATAACGCTTCAGGGTAATTTCGATCCAACGCATCTGCTTGCACCCATTCCCGAAATCAAAAAGCAGACCAAACGAATGATAGACCGTTTCGGCGTTCAGCGCTACATCGCCAACCTGGGCCACGGCATTTTGCCACATGTGCCGGTTGATCATGCGCGGGCCTTTGTGGACAGTGTTAAAGAATACGAGCGCTGATTTAAGGGATTACGCTGATTGCGCGGGTGAATTGTCCCCCTTAGAAGGGGGCAGAGTCACGCCCACGGCGTGACGAGGGGGATGTAAGGTAAAGGCAGGAGCCTTGAAATAACTTAGATTTAGATCAACGCCTCGTAGACATCCCCCCAGCGAAAACGCTGAACGCGTTTCCACATCCCCCCTTCCCCCATAGCGATCCCTACGGGGGAAGGGGGGCTTTTTGGACTTAAAATCAAACTAAACCACCATGCCAGCTATCAAAGAAAATTTTACCGAGTATATCCACAACCTGCAGAACGAAATCTGTTCCGCACTCGAAGAGATCGATGGCAAGGCTGAATTTCGCGAGGATAACTGGAAGCGCGATGGCGGGGGTGGTGGTCGCACCCGGGTAATTGAGAAAGGGGGTGTGATTGAAAAGGGTGGCGTCAATATCTCAACCGTGCATGGTGAGCTGCCTGATCCCATTAAGAAACACTTTAACGTAGACCAAGGCTGGTTTTGGGCAGGAGGGGTTTCGCTGGTGATACACCCGGGCAGCCCGATGGTGCCTACTGTTCATGCCAACTTTAGGTATTTTGAGCTCTATGAAGACGAGGAGATGCAGCAGCGCACAGATGGCTGGTTTGGTGGCGGGGCAGACCTTACGCCATATTATCTGTGGGACGAGGATGCCGTGCACTTTCATAAGATTTTTAAAGATGTGTGCGACAGCCACGGCGCGGATCTCTATCCGAACTTCAAAAAGCAGTGTGATGACTATTTCTTTAACACCCATCGTGGTGAAGCACGTGGCGTTGGCGGACTCTTTTTCGATTATCTGAGAGCGGATGAAAACAGAACCCTTGAAGATTGGCACGCATTTACGACCGACGCGGGGAAGGTGTTTCTGGACGCTTATCTGCCCATTGTGAGAAACCGAATGCCTGAGCCGTACAACCCCGCCCAGAAATACTGGCAGGAAATTCGCCGCGGCCGATACGTAGAGTTCAACCTGATCCACGACCGCGGTACACTCTTCGGCCTCAAAACCAACGGCCGCATTGAATCGATCCTGATGAGCCTGCCCCCGCACGTTCGCTGGGATTACGATTTCAATCCGCAGCCCGGCACCAAAGAGGAAGAGTTGATTGAGGTGCTTAAAAATCCAAGAGAGTGGGTTTAGGGAAGAAATGTCCCCCTTTGAAGGGGGCAGAGTCACGCCCACGGCGTGACGAGAGGGATGTGGGGAAGGTTTGAAAGCCTGAAAATGACTCAGATTTAAATCAACGCTCCGTATACATCCCCCCGGCGAAAACGCTGAACGCGTTTTCACATCCCCCCTTCAAAGGGGGATTATTCTTAATTCTGCTGTGTACCGTAAAATCGCTCTCTCACAATTTTACCATCTTCCCAATCCTGGGTGGCAACCTGCTCAAGCTTCATTCGGTTTCCGCCTTTAAAGGTGACGTCCATCCAGCTTTCTACAGCAGTGGAGT
>SKRK01000213.1 GCA_007118525.1 Balneolaceae bacterium | reverse complement strand
TGCGCCTTGAACCTAAGCCTTCACCGGAATTGTAATAAAGAACGTCGTACCCTTGCCCCTTTCCGACTCGAAGCGAATGTCTGCGTGGTGTGCCTCCATGATCTTCTTGGTAATGGCCAGGCCGAGACCGGTACCGCTCGATTTGGTTGAAAAGTTGGGCACAAAAATCTTACCTCTGTCTGCTATATCTATTCCGCTTCCGTTATCGTGGATACTGATCAAGACATCACTCTTCTGTCGCTTTACAATTATTCCGATGTTGGCATGACCGTTCTCATGGGCTTCTATTCCATTTTTAATCAGGTTGATAAGAGCTCTTCTAAGCTCATCTTCCGATGCCATGACGATAATCTCCTCGGTTGGCTGTGAAAGGGTAACCGTAACGGCTTCATCATTGTTGTATAGATTTACTACAGAATCGATCAACTTGTTTAGGTTTACAGGCTCCAGCGCTTCCTGGACGGGTTTGGCAAATTTGGAAAAATCGGAAGCAATTTTATTCAGAGAATCGATCTGCTCAATCACATTGGCTGCCGTCCGTTCAATAACAGGCTTGAGTTTCATTACATCGTCGGGATTGGCTTCGAGCTGGCGCTGCAGGTGCTGCAGGTTCAGCTTCATGGGAGTGAGCGGATTCTTGATCTCATGGGCTACCTGTTGTGCCATCTCCTTCCATGCGGCTTCCCGTTCTGCAAGCAACAGTTCTTTTTGAGCTTCATCGAGGCGTTCAACCATTTGGTTATATGCATGGGCCAGCGTTCCAATTTCATCCTTGCTGGTAACAGCAACCTGTGTTTTCATATCTCCCCTTGAAATTTTATTCAACCCCGATTGAATGACCTGTAGCGGTTTGGTGAGCTGATTGGAGAGGAAAACCGTTCCGATAATAAACAGGCCGAAAATGACAAGATAAACCCCGAAAAGGTAGCTGATGGTCTCTAAAAGCTGCTCCTTGTAAACGGGTGATTGAACGAATGTTGGAATAGCGATGGCTCCCACCGGCCTGTTCTCTTCATTGAGAAGTGCCCGGTATCCGATGAGCAGTGTTTCGCTGCCAATTTTTGCAGTAGTCATGTAGTGCCGGCGCTCACGATTATAAAGGAAATCATAAGCAGGGTAGGGCATTGATCTGGGCATGAGATGCTGCTGAAAGATCTGAGGGGTTGTAGAGTCGATTACATTTGCCCGGCCATAAAGGATGGCATCTACATTTAGCGGTGTTGCAAATTCATTTAAACGCGAAGAGCTGCTCTGTACCTGCTGAAAGTTGATTTCACCCCGAAGAGATTCACTAAGGCTATTTAATGTTGTGATCAGTTCACGCTCTACATTTTTTTCATTCTGGTTTCCCACGGCATATTGGGTGGCGAAAATCAATACGGTCAGAAAAAGTATGGTAGCCAGTGTAAGACCATCTAAAAGACGGTGTTTGAACTTACGGCTCTGCCCAAACAGGCCGAGGCTTTTTAATCCGCCAAGGCCCAAAAGCGAGAACACGATCAATCCAAAAAAAACCAGCACGATCTGCAGCCTGAAGTAGGAGAATAAGTGATGGTTAAAGCCATACACGGGGGTACTGGCCTTAAAGATTGTTTGATCATCTCCTTTTAGAATAACCTCCCTGAATGAACCCTGAGCTGTGATATTTGTGATAAATGCTATAGAATCACTTTGGGCAATTTCAGCTTCACGAACCGGCAGGCGGTTGTATTCGGGCTGATTGTTATAGATTCCCTGCATGGCACTTCGGGTAACCCGGTTATCGGTAAACTCGGCTATGTAATAACTCTGTTTCCAATCGTCGCTGGTGGCAGCGGCCAGTACGGCCCGCATCGGTTTGTTGTAATCGGGCCGTTCCTGGTATGCGGCTCCAAAGATCCAGGCGATGATTTCATTCACTTCAGCTTCGTCATAAATTGGAATCCATCCACGGTTAAACGAGATGAAATTTTCACCAAGATTTACAGGTCTTTCATAAATGATTGGCCGGTTGGTCATTCTGCGGATTTGCTGTTCCCGGTGTGAAGTAGCCATCAAAGCAATATCCACAAGCGATCTCCAGCCGGGAGTGTCGAGATTAGTAGAGAAGTCACTAATCATTTCACCATCTGTATCAAGCAGCTGTATCTCAAAGGAGTGGTTTCTCCAGTCCGGGCGGATACTCGATCGAATAGCGCGCTGAAATTGAGCCTGAGCAGTCAAAGTTCGATTCTGAATGTCTTCTTCAGACAGATAAAGCAGGTTTCGCTCAAGGTCACTGAGCAGTGTAGTTAAGATCTCCCGGGTATCTGTAATCTCTTCACTGGCAAAAGTACTGGCTCGTTCAAGTAACTCTCTGTCCATGCGATCATTGGAGGAGTTCCAGATAACAACATAGATCACTGAAGAGGCAAAGAGTACACCTATCATCAATTTTCTGAAACCGGACATTTCACGAAAATAGTAGGTGTATTTGTGTATGGCGTGAACAAGCCACAGAAAAATTAGAAACTGACCCGCAGCAAGGAGAAATACCCAGCTGAACATAGACTGAAGAGCCAGGAACAGATCTGCCAGATAGTAAAAAAGTATGAAACTGAATGTAGCGGTTACAGCAATTACCGTTGATTTATCCTGCTCTCTTTGATAGAGGTAGTGAGTTGAAGTAAGAATAATTCCGCTTATAGCGATAAAGAAAAGGGCAGATGAAACATAGAAAATGAAGGATTTGGGATCAGGTATAAGCTCAAGATCTAATAGTGGTATTCTGCTTTCAACCAACAGATTTTGGGTGGTTAAAATAAAAAAGAGGAGCAGAAATGCCGACACCGCACCCAGCAGAATCGAGATCATCAGCATTTTAAAATGATGTTGATCTTTGGCATCCGGATCATGCATTTTGCGTGCGTAATAAACAATAATAAAGGCCAGGAAGAACAAGAGAGAGTTGAAGAGGTAAGATACAAGGCTCAGTATGGTAGATTCATCCGCCCCGCTGAAAACAGTTGTGAAATAGCCGGCCCAGCTATCTAAAATTCCGGATTGGAAAAGTACCGGCCAGCTTAACAGGACAATTACGAGCCAAAAAAGCTGCGAAAGTTTACTTCGGCTTACCCGGCTTGCTGTGATAACAAGAATAAAAAAAGCAAAAAACAATATAATCTGAAACCAAACCCTCCATGTTGAAACCTGTTCACTGTAGGTTTGCGAATAGGTTTCAATATCATCAATAGAGGCGTATACAATCCCAACCGAATCCGCAGATTCTGTGGAAAGGGTTTTGTATATAATATTATCGGCTTCCGGGTTGAAAAAGTTGAAATTTACCGGATACTGATTTTTCAGTGAGGGATGTTTTGAGAGATCATATGCAATATCCTCTGAGAAGGGGAGGTTGCTGGAGAGTTCCAGTTTTCTGGCAGTTAACAGGTCATAGGGAGATTCATCATTCTGAAATGAACGTTGACCGAACAGGTATACCACGTTATTTCTTTTCAGCAAACTTACTCTTAATGAGTCATTATCGGATAGGCCTCCCATAGATACAGGAGTGAGGTTAAACCCTTTCCAAACCCAGCGGCTGTTGTCCCGGTGCAGTGATATGCCCCAGAAGTTAAACTCTTCAAATTGATTATAGACAAATGATCTGTTTTGTCCGGTTAACGGCACCCTGGAGAGTGTCTGATATAATTGATTGGAATCTTCAACAAAATCGTCATGGATTGAGTTGAAAAGCTGCACGCCCTTATTCAGGCTACGTTCAATTTCATAATCGAAATTATCGCCATGGGTCTGTGGCTTATTGTTCGCAAATTCAAAAAAGCCGTAACTGATTACGATTGCAATCAGCAGCAATAGCGGCCAGGAATAAGGATATGTGAATGGGTTACTCAATGGAGTAATTTCTTAAAAGATGTTCAAAACCACTTGAAAGCCCGGAGGTTTTAAAAATTCAGGGGAATTGATTTGTACCGGAAACTGAAAATACCCCTTCCATTTTAAAAAGGGGGCATCTCAGTATTTAGCGAAAGTTCGAGATTAAGTTTCTATAGGGCGTCTGCCACTTCGGTAACAACAGCATCATTCCACATTCGCTCAATTCCGTAATAGTCTCTTTTCTCTTCACTAAAAATGTGAACCACTATATTTACATAATCGAGAATTACCCAGTTTCGGGCCTCCATGCCTTCCTTTTTCCATGGGTTTTCTCCAGTCTCTTCCTTCACTTTCTCATGAACACTGTTGGCAAGTGCACGTATTTGGGTATCGGATGTACCATGACAAACAACAAAAAAATCAGTTAAAGTGGTCAGGTTTCTCACATCAAGAATAACAATATCCTTGGCTTTCTTTTCAAGAAGTCCTTCAGTAATGGCCTCAATTAATTTTTTAGAATCCGCAGTTTTGTTCGAAGATGAAGTAGAAAATTGACTTTTTTTTATCTCTTTTTGATCTGTCATTAGCATTTTAAAGATTTAATGATTCATAATCTGATCCTATGACCAGGGTCACATCCAGGTAGAAGTCGGGTGACTCTTCTCTGAGTATTTGTTGTTCGGATATTCCAATGGCACGTGCCACCCGTCTTGCGTTTTCCATATGTCCGCTTCTCGAAATCACCATTGAACTGGTGACATTAAAATGGTCGAAGTTTCCCGTTTCTACAACATCAAATCCAAACTGTCTTAATGAGCTGGTATACTGTGTGGCAAGGCCGGGTACGCCGGCGCCATTTAAAACTTCCAGTTGAATGATGTTGCTGATTAAAGCAGGATCTTGTGTTGCCCGTTCACTGATAATTCTGGGGTAGAGTAAGCGGGTTGCAAGTGCAACTATAAGAATAAAGAGGAGTACTCCGAGAAATCCTATCGCCGAATTAAGCAGTAAATTTTTTTGGCTGTTGTTGAGTGATTTTTGGGCCATTTAAAACGTTAATACAAGGGTGATCTTCGATTAAATGGAGAGTACAGGTTGCCAAACCCGTGGCGGTTGTAATTGGAGTAGTATGGATTTTGAGAAAATGAGAGTGAAATGCGCGCATTATCAGAGATCTTATAGTCGATCCGTGCCTGATCTATCACAATTTGTGCTCCCAGATTATCATTACTCATAAAGCTGTTGCCGAAGGGTGAATGCAGTACAGAGACGTCGAGCTGCGCGTCAAAACGTTCACTTACATCAAAAAACATTGAATTCGTATAGGCATTCAGATTTTGAGTTTGCCCGCCAAAATTGGAAAAACTCATCGAGTATGAGTGGCTCATTGTCATGTTTAATAAATTCATCCAGCTACCTGTAGAAGGGGTCTGTGTGTGCGTAATGGCGCCGGTATACTCCTCAGGGGTGTATGTAAGATCTTTACGAAGCTGAGCTTCGGCAATGAAAGCTGTGCAAAACACAATGAGTATAAGTAATGATGTAAATTTCATAGCAGGATCAATTTGTTTTCTGAAGAAACGATTCATGAACACATTTAATTATACGCAAATGGGAAGAGTTAGTAAACAAATTTGAATTTTTTTGAATGGTTGTTATAAGTACATATTATAAGCGGCTTTCCAAGCGTTTATGTAAAAGAGGCTTGTTAAACGCGCCAAATAGCGGTATATTAACAAGCTTCTGCTTTAATGAAATTTATAACGCAAAACCACTACCGTTTTGAAAATGAAACTTACGGATTTCAAGTTTGAAATCGAAGATTTTAATGTACCCGACGAACCTGTAGATCCACGAGATTCCTCCAAGTTAATGGTCTTAAACAGAGAAGACCGATCCATTAAGCATGAAACCTTTTCTGATATTCATAAATATATGAATGAAGGAGATGTGATAATTTATAACAACACCAAAGTTTTCCCTGCCAAGCTTAAAGGTAAAAAAGAGAAGACTGAAGCCGATATTGAAGTTTTTCTACTCAGAGAGCTGCAGCCTGAGAACATGTTGTGGGATGTTCTTGTAGAACCTGCCCGAAAAATACGAATTGGCAATAAACTCTACTTTGGCGATGAGTTAATGGCTGAGGTGGTGGATAATACCACATCGCGCGGCAGAACCATACGTTTTCTGTACGACGGGCCCAATGATGAGTTGTATGACCGTCTCGATGAGATAGGCGACATGCCGTTGCCTCCATACATTGAACGCGAGCCGAAAGATTCTGACAAAGAACGCTATCAAACCATCTTTGCAAAGGAGAGGGGCGCAGTTGCGGCTCCTACCGCGGGCATGCATTTTACACCGGAACTGGTACAAAAACTAGAGAAAAAAGGTGTTGAATTTTTACCTGTAACGCTCCACATAGGCTGGGGCACATTCCGGCCTGTTGAGGTCGAGGATTTGACAAAGCACAGAATGGACTCGGAGAACTACTATATCTCTAAAGAGACTTCAGATCGCATTAATGTTGCCCTGAAAAGCAAAACCAATAAAGTGGTTGCATGTGGTACTTCTGCAGTTCGGGTTATTGAAACCAGTGTAATGGCCAGCGGTATGTCGAAAGCAGGAACCGGCTGGACCGATAAGTTCATCTATCCTGACTATCCGTTTAAGATTACCGAAGCGGTAATTACAAATTTCCACCGCCCGGAATCAACACTTCTTATGCTTGCCGCAGCATTTGGCAGTTTTGAATTTGTAAAAGAAGCCTATAAAGAGGCTGTGGCGAATGACTACCGGTTCTTCTCTTTTGGAGATGCAATGCTCATTCTTTAAGAAGGGTGAACTGTTGTGAGCAATTCGAGCCTGGCACTAATTATTCCGGCAGCCGGTTCCGGGGCCAGGCTTGGGAGTGAAGTTCCCAAGCCGTATCTGGAAATTGCCGGGAAAACCATTCTCGAACATACGCTCTCCAGGTTTACAACGATTTCCGGCCTCCGCGAAGTAGTGGTTTCAACTTCACCGCAATATGTAGATAGCACCGGTTACATCCTGAAAACCCTGTTTGAAGGTTTGAAAACCACAGTAGTTGTGGGCGGGGTTGAGAGGCAGCACTCTATCAGGAATGCTTTGAACTCTCTCTCTGAGGATGTGCAATTTGTTGCAGTGCATGATGCGGTTAGGCCTTTCATTGACCCGGATTCGATCCAAAAATGTTTTGAAGCAGCAATAAAGGCAGGCGGTGCTATTATAGCTGTTTCCGCTAAAGATACTATAAAAATATCTGATGGCAGTAAGCAAATAGTTCGAACGCCAAACCGGAAGAATCTATGGCAGGCCCAAACTCCGCAAATATTCAAAACGGATCTTCTGAGGCAGGCCTACAGGAAAGCCGAACAGGATAACTTTCTTGGAACTGACGACGCCTCGCTGCTTGAGTATCTTGGCGAGAAGGTTTTACTGGTTGAAGGCAACAGAGAAAATTTTAAGATTACGTACCCGCTGGACCTGAAATTTGCAGAGTGGTTATTAACATCTGATATGAAACAGGATATAAAATGAGAATAGGCTTAGGTTATGATGTCCATTCATTCCGGGAAGGGGATGGGATTATTCTTGGCGGAGTATCCATTCCATTTAACAAAAGTTTAAAAGGCCATTCAGATGCAGACGTTCTTCTTCATGCCATAACCGATGCAATTCTGGGAGCACTGGCGTTGGGAGATTTAGGAGAGCATTTTCCCGATACAGACCCGGCCTATAAAGGGATAGACAGCAAGCTTTTATTGGCGGAAACTTATTCCATGATGATCGACAGGGGGTACGTTCTGGTAAATCTCGACGCCACCGTTGTTGCTGAGAAGCCAAAATTAAATCCACATATGCACGATATCCGGCACTCAATATCAGAATGTCTGCATTGTGATATTGAGCAGGTTTCTGTAAAGGCAACTACCAGCGAAAAAATGGGTTTTATTGGCAGGGAAGAGGGCATCGCTGTTCATGCAATTGTATTAATCCAGAGAGTTTAGTTCGATATGGAAGGTTACCTTGATCAAATTGTTGATTGGATTCTTACACTATCGCCTCTGAGTGTCTATGTGATTTTTTCCCTGATTGCATACTTTGAGAATATAGTGCCGCCCATTCCCGGTGATGTGCTGGTTGCATTTGGCGGGTACCTGGCGGCAGAGCAGATCGTTGGTTTTACGCCGCTGCTCATTCTCACCACAATTGCCTCTGTTTTAGGTTTTATGAGTATGTACGCCGTTGGGGCGCATTTCGGAGATATTATCGCTGTTCAGCGCAGAAAATATTGGCTTATGCGCTTTGTTGATATCAAGTATTTCGATCGGGGAAAACGGTGGATGCGAAAGTGGGGGCAGGGTGTGATTTTGGCTAATCGTTTTCTGGCCGGTACGCGTTCTGTAATCTCATTAACGGCAGGTATTACGAGAACTAAAATCTATTCTACGGTTGCCAGCTCATCAATAAGCTCACTTCTTTGGAATTTTATTCTGCTTGGATTGGGCTGGCTGGTGCACGATAATTGGCAAATTATTGGCCACTATCTTAATGTTTATGGTTGGGTTATACTCGTATTTATAGTACTCGTAATTCTTGCAAGACTACTGTTTAAAAAGAAGGGGTATAAAAAATTACGAGAGATGAAAAAAAAAGAAGCCAAAAAGGTTGATTAATAAGCAGGATATTTTTAGATTTCAGGTCTTTCACTGATGGGAAAAATATGCGCATTTTTAAAGAAGATAGGATCCGTGTTTCTCTTTTTAAAAAGCTCAAATTAATCTGTTTGACTCAGTGAATGTTTGACATATTGATGTGCTGATATATTTCAGTAATAAATTCCAACATAAGCCAGTGTAGCTCAGGGGTAGAGCAGCTGTTTTGTAAACAGCCGGTCGTCGGTTCAAATCCGGCCACTGGCTCATGTTGGAGTTTGCACGTTATTAAAGTACTGTTCGATCTGTTTAATTAGATGAAGAATGGAAATTTTGATACCGGGGGGATACCAAAGCGGCCAACTGGGGCAGACTGTAAATCTGTTGTCTTACGACTTCGCAGGTTCGAATCCTGCTCCCCCCACTGCTTCAGATACGTAATATTAATTTCAGAAGAACTTGATGATAAAGATTTGAAGTATTCCAGGCGGGCGTAGCTCAATTGGTAGAGCGTCACCCTTCCAAGGTGAATGTTGTCGGTTCGAGTCCGATCGCCCGCTCTCTGAAAAAAGCCGATATAGCTCAGGGGTAGAGCACTTCCATGGTAAGGAAGGGGTCGTCGGTTCAATTCCGACTATCGGCTCTTCAGGT
>SKRK01000056.1 GCA_007118525.1 Balneolaceae bacterium | reverse complement strand
TTGAAACTTGAACCCTGAAACAGCCATAGAAATTGCCGAACGCCTGTTCGAATATCCTGAGCATGAATGGGATAATCTCATGGATGAATGGTGCGGCCACAACAGAGCCCTGAAACAGGAGGTAATCCGTATTGCCAGAGAGAACCGAAATGCGAGGGATTTTATTGAAGACCTGCAAAACAGGATCTCCTCTTTAACAAGCTCTACTATAGCTGCCGGCGTACAAATCCCGGATCAGATTGCCGGTTATAAGGTTCTCAACAAGTTGGGTTCAGGCGGCACTTCAACAGTATATCTTGTAGAGACGGATGGCAAGAAAGCAGCCCTGAAACTTTTACGAAGGGGCTTTGAAGAGTCTGAATACTCCCGTAAAAGATTCGAGGCAGAACAGAAAATTCTGGCCAGCCTCAACCACCCTGATATTTCACAGCTCATTGGCGGAGGGGTTACCGAACAGGGTGATCTCTTCGTGATTATGGAGTATGTAGATGGTGTACCAATAGACGTTTGGTGCAACCGGAACAGACTTGGAATTGATGAACGAATCGTGATATTCCAGCGTGTATGCAGGGCTGTACACTATGCCCATCAAAACCTGGTGGTGCATCGCGACATCAAGCCTGAAAACATTCTTGTCACTAAAAACGGGGATGTAAAACTGATCGATTTCGGTATTGCCAAATTACTTGAACCGGACGGGACAGAGACCGAACTGTTCCACACCCGAACCGGTATGCATGTAATGACCCCGGAGTTTGCAAGTCCTGAGCAGGTATGTGGAAAGCCGATCACCACTGCCAGCGACATCTATTCACTCGGTGTACTGCTGTACCTTCTTCTTTCCGGTCGCCGGCCGTATGAATTCCGTACTGCATCGATGCTTGAAATTGAGCGAATCGTATGTGAAACCGAGCCGGCCAGACCCAGTGAAGCGGCCATAACCGGTGCAGAACAAATTGCACAGCTCCGAAACATGGATAAGGCACGACTTTCAAAAAATTTGAAAGGCGACCTGGACCGTATTGTGCTTATGGCGATGTGGAAAGATCCGGAACGGCGATATTCCTCGGCACTCGCACTTCTGGATGATCTCGAGGCATACCTTAATGAAGAGCCTGTAATTGCCCGCACCCCTACCCTTCGCTACCGTGCGCGTAAATTTATAGCCCGACACCGCTGGGCAGCGGCAGCGGCCCTGATTGCTTTTTTGTCGCTCACCGGTGGGCTGGCTGGTACCCTTTGGCAGGCTCATATTGCAAATCAAAATGCGGAACAGGCTGAACTTCAGGCTGAACGAGCGGAACAGGTAGCTGCATTTCTGGCAGAGATGTTCGAGGAGTCAGACCCTACCAAGGCAAAAGACGGCTCCACGACAGCACGGGAAATGTTGGACCGGGGATTTGAAAATGTACAGACAGAGCTGGAAGGACAACCAGCCGTTCAGGCACAAATGCTGGGAATCATCGGCAAGGTTTATAACAACCTCGGTTTATACGATCAGGCTCTGCCGGCATTGGAGAAATCGGCAAATCAGTTCAGAGCTATTGATGAATCATCAACAGAATATGTATCGGTACTGCTTGAGCTGGCTAACCTGCAATACCGTTTAGGCCGGCTCGATCAGGCAGAAGTAACAACACAAGATGTGTTGGCGCTCAAAATACAAATCTACGGACCCGATCATCCCGAAGTTGCCAGTGTTATGAATACACTCGCCATCATATATGAAGGTAAAGGGATGCTCCAGGAATCGATCCGGACTTTCCGGAGGGTGATTGATATCCGCAGACAGCAGCCCGATCCCGGCAGTAACCTGGCCGCAAACCTGAATAACCTGGCGATTCTTCTGCATCAAACCGGCGAGCTTGAAGAGTCTGATATTTTATTTCGGGAAGCCGTGGGTATTGTACAGGAAATATGGGGTGAAACCCACCCTTATATGGCTTTTACCCTGAACGGCTATTCAGGCCTGCACCAGCAGCGCGGTCTGTATAATCTTGCAGAAAACAGCCTTCGTAAATCTCTTGAGATCGGGCGGGAAGTATTTCCCGAAACACACCCCTTTATCGGGGTGGTTCTGCATAACCTTGGAAAACTGTTCCAGGAAACCGGAGATTATGCAAATGCCGCTGAATATTACTCATCCGCCCTTACCCTGCGGCACACCTCACTTCCGCCCGATCACCCCGATATAGCATCATCTCTTGACGGGCTTGCTGTAACTTTTATTGAGACCGGCCGGCCGGCCGAAGCAGAACCATTGCTGCGGGAAGCGCTCGAAATCCGGATGAACGCTTATGATGAAGATGACTGGAGAATTGCCCAGGTGGAAGCGCACCTTGGCAGAAGCCTCCTGCTCCAAAGTAAATTTTCCGATGCCGAAACTCTTTTACTAAAAAGCCATGCGTCTCTCCAGGCCTCTCGCGGTGATGATGATCCGCATACCTTGGCTGCCCTTGAAGATCTGAACAGCCTCCGTTCAGCATCCATGCCAGATGTGGCAAATTGAGCTTCCCGTTTATGTTAATAGATGCATCTCTTCAAGCCGTGAAGCTTTTTTATCAAAAGTGAGTGTACCGAGATTCTTCCCCATATTGATTCTGTGAATCAGGCAATCCGAAAACACAACAGTTGTATGAATGTAATCGGCCAAGGCATTACGCACAATATTGTTATTAAAAAACCGGAATCCTTCGGTTTCCAACAACATATCTATTGCCCGAATAAAATCAATTCTTGAATACCCATACACATGAACCAGCACCCAATACATTTCCGCCAGCACAATTTCATTGATATATAGTATCTCTCCCTTCTCGAGCAACTCTTTTACTTTTTGTGCCTGATTCTCAATATCCCGGGTCAAAAACCGGACAACAAGATTGGTATCCGTGCCGGTCATTCGGTTCTGTATTTCTTTTTGAAATATTCAGCCACACCGCGATCCATATCCTCACCGGATAATGACTCTCGTGCACCGGAATATAGTATTCCAAATGCATGATTAGCAGTTTTCTTCTCGGCCCTGACTAAAATTTTATTCCCTTTTTCAATTTCAAAGCTCAGCACATCTCCGGGCTGCAAATTCAGCTCTTCCCTGATTTTCTTGGGAATGGTGACTTGTCCTTTGGATGTGATGGTAGTTGTTGGCATAATTCTTACTTTCCTTACCTTTTCTAAGGATAAAGAAATAAATATAAAAATTCACATTTTTGATAACTATTATTTCATCAAGTTCACTGCTTCCGATTAGGTAAATAGCCAGAAAGCACGCAGGGGAGTAGCGACTAAGTAAAAGGGACCCGGAGTGGGGAAAAAATTATTTGCGTAACTAAATAGTTACATATATATTTGTAACCAATCAGTTACTCATTAATCAAATTATATGCTCCAGGATCTGTTTCAAGCCATTGCCGACCCCACACGCAGGGAGATTATCGACCTTTTAACAAGACAATCCCTGCCGGTGAACGAGGTGGCCGAAAGGTTTGATATGAGCCGTCCGGCCATATCAAAGCATATTAAAATCCTGAATGAGTGTGGACTGGTGGTTATCCGCAAAGAAGGACGCCAGCGCTACTGCCGGGCAGATACACGCAAGCTGCTCGAAGTGATTGAGTGGGCTCAGCGTTACCGGAAATTCTGGGATGAGAGGCTGGATTCACTGGAAGCTGCTTTGGCTGAAGCAGACAATCAAAACGATTAACCAACCAATAGCTTACCATGAAATTCTTCACCTATTTGGGCGCTGTTTTATTAGTTGCAGGTTTAAACTTCCAACCCATTAACGCACAAGACATGCATCCCAAAATTACTACGTTCCTGATGTTTGAGGGACAAGCAGAAGAAGCGATCAACTTTTACACATCACTATTTGATAACTCCGAAATTATAAGAATGAAAATGGCCGGAGCCGACGGGCCTGGTGGATCTGTAGCAGAAGGCACCGTGCAGCATGCCCTGTTCACGCTGAACGGACATCAGTATATGGCCATAGACAGTTTTGGACACGATTTTACATTTACCCCTGCAATCTCACTGTTCGTTGATTGCAGATCAGAAGAGGAACTGGAAAGATTGTATGATAAGCTAATGGAAGGTGGAACGGCAGCAATGCCGCTTGATGATTACGGATTTTCAAAAAAATTCGGCTGGGTGCAGGACCGTTTTGGGGTCTCCTGGCAGCTGAATTATGGAACATTGGAATTTGAGTAACCAACAAACAATCTGAGATCCGCAATGTCTTTTCCCGCGTTTGCGGGACGGATCTATTTTCTAACCTGATCATTAGTCTCATAAAAACGGATTATAACCCCCGGAAAATTATTTAAACAACGGAGGAATGAATATGACAAAACACCGGATCTATACCACAAGCTTTGCAAGCGTTTATCCTCACTATGTTGCCAAGGCAGAGCGTAAGGATCGCACCAAAGCCGAAGTTGATGAAATCATCCGCTGGCTCACCGGCTACAGCCAGAAAGAACTGGAGGCCCTGCTTGAAACGAAAACCGACTTTGAAACTTTCTTCGGGAAAGCTCCAAGGATGAATCCTTCACGATCGCTCGTTAAAGGTGTAGTCTGCGGCGTCCGTGTGGAGGAGATTCAGGAACCGGTGATGAGGGAAATCCGCTGCCTCGACAAACTGATCGACGAGCTCTCAAATGGAAAAGCGATGGAAAAAATCCTGCGAAAATAATAAAACCTTATGGATTCTTGAATAACACCGTTATATCGTGGATACAGGTAGTTGACAATAGGCAGTTTAATAGAATCTATCTTGCTACATCACTCCATGATATCCACAATATTTCCGGTAGAACTACCTTTAAAACAACGGCCGCTGCACCATCTCGGCTAAAAACAGAAATCCTATGGACATTAACAGTCAACACGGAACCTTTTCCGGACCCGGAACCATCCGATTCGAGCGGTTGCTGCCGGGCCCCGCTGAACGCGTCTGGGACTACCTTACCAAATCAGAAATGAAAGCCAAATGGCTCTCTGCGGGTGATGTTGAGCCACGAATTGGCGGAAAAGTGGAATTCAGGTTCAGGCACAGCGACCTCTCTGAGGCAGATGATCCCATCCCGGAGAAACATAAACAGATGCAGGATGGCACCTACTTTGAAGGGCGCGTCACCGCATGGGATCCCCCAAGACTGCTCAGATACACCTGGGGTGAGGAGACCGGTGAAGTGTCGGAGGTAACGTATGAGTTAATACCAAAGGGTGAAAAAGTACTTTTAATACTGACGCATGTTCGACTGGGTGATGATCCGGCAATTCTGATCAGCGTGGCAAGCGGCTGGCATACCCACCTGGGAATATTAATTGACAGATTGAAAGGAGATGAGCCCCGCGGTTTTTGGAGGGTTCACTCCAGGATGGAGAAAGAGTACGGGGAGTTACTAAATTAACAGTAAATTTCACATCCTGTGATTATTGTGAAAATATTTGCTTGTAATATTTAGGTTTTCACGCTACCATAAACTAAAACTAAAGTTTTAGTATTAATGCCTCTTATGAAACTATTCACCTCTCTCCTACTCTCGCTTTTTCTGATCTCTGCGTGCGGATCTGCCGACAATTCCGGTGAACTCACCAACTACAGTGACCTTCCTGAACTGGATATCAGCCTGATTTCCGAGGCGGGTGAAGGGAACGGTTATTTTCCGGGGCGCATCCAGCACCTCTTCATTTCCTCTTCCGGTAATCTTCTGGTAGGCGATATGGGGAGCAACACCATCGAACAGTTCTCGCCTGAGGGTGAGCATCGCGCAACCATCGCAGTGCAGGGTGGCGGGCCAGGTGAAATCTCCGGCTTTTTCACCATTCACGATGTGGCAGGCGACACGCTGATGCTGGAAAATCAGGGCGGACGCCGGGATCTGTTCTATCCAAATAGCGACGGCATCTACACCTATACGCGCAATATGGCGGGAGAGAGCGGATCGTTTGATGGGTCCACGATTACGGGGGTACGCACAGACAGTGAGTTTTATGCGACACGCCGTCGCGTGATCCGAAATCCTATGGAGATGATGAGTAATTCGAACGACTACCACGACACCTACATCCATATCATCGGCCGTGACAACCACGTAGTAGCCGACTCCATTCAGCACCTTAGGGCACCCGAATTACATATGCAGAGTGTGAATGGCGGTTTTCGCATTTCGGAGATTCCCTACAGAAATCGCGACCGCTTTGTTCCGCTTTCTGGAGGAGGTTATCTGGTGGCAACACCTTTCGAATCGATGATTCACCGCTTTGATGAAAACCATGAACTTCTCTCAACCATCGACCTCCGTATTGATGCTCGCCCTGTTACCGCTGCCGACCTGGATCATCACCTGCAAGATATCTCTTCAGATTTACGCCGTGAAATAGAACCAAGGGTGTACAATATCAAACCTCCATTCCTGAATGTATGGGCCTCAGAAGAGAGAATCTGGCTTCAAACCGACCGTACAGCTGATGGGAGTGAGATTGTGGCAGCCGATTATGAAGGGCAACTTATCGGGCGATTCCTGCTCTCTGGTTTTGACGAAGTGAAGCAGGTAACGGGTAATCGGATCTACACCATTCACCGCGATCCGGACGTTGGAGATTCGGTCAGGATTTATGAGGTAACCATCTGATAGTCTGCCCTGAGCTTTCCGGGTGGCGCAAGCCAGTGAGGTAAACCCCTCCTGCCTGCAATAGAGCACTTCGGAGGCAGGTGCCAAGGAATTGTAAAAAAGAGGCCGCCCAAGATTCTATTTTATCCCGACAGATTGAGTTGAGATAAAGCTAACAGAACCGCTTAGCTTAACTTTGTATGTTTGTTATATTAGAGATAACAAGCATACTCAATTAATCTACTAATTATATGACCATACTCCGGATTATCTTCGCCATCATCCTCCCTCCTGTCGGCGTATTTCTGACGATTGGAATAAAACCGCATTTCTGGCTTAACATTCTGCTTACAATTCTTGGATTCTTACCGGGAATTGTTCACGCTGTGTGGGTAATCGCCAAAAATGATTAACGGCTGCCCATTCAGACAAATTCTGTGATACGAGAGTGATAAAAAGCATGTGGCTAATTCAGCAAAACCTTGATTTCAGATCAAAAAAAGGCACCGTTCGGATTAGGAATATCCGAGGAGTGTGCCGGCTTTTAATAGAATTGAAACTCTACCGGTTTACTTATTCCGGCACATCCTTTTTCTCCTTATCATTCTCCGAATATTCACCTTTTATAAGCGATTCAACAACCGCACCGGCTACCTCCTCCTTCTCAATAAGCAGATCTGCCAGTTTATCAAAGGCCTCCCTGTTCTCTTTCAATGTTTTAATCGCCCGGTCATAGGCTTCTGTTGAGATCAGCTTTATCTCCTCATCTATTTCCCGTGCGGTGGTGTCGCTGAACTCCCGCTGTCGCGTCATTTCCCGGCCAAGGAAGACCTCCTCATTATTAGTGCCAAATGACAGGTGGCCAAAGCGTTCGCTCATTCCCCAATCCATCACCATTTTTCTTGCAAGCTGTGAAACCTGTTTAAGGTCGTTCTGAGCTCCGCTGGTTGATGTCTTAAAAATCATCTGTTCTGCCGCCCTACCACCCATAATCACCGCCAGACGATCGAGCAAGTACTCCCTATTGTAGATATACTTCTCTTTTACCGGAAGCTGCTGCGTCATACCCATAGCCTGTCCCCTCGGGATAATTGTAACTTTGTGAAGCGGATCTGAATTTGGAAGCACAGCTGCAACAATTGCATGACCGGCTTCATGATAGGCCAGCATCCTTTTCTCTTCGTCATCTATCTGCATTCCCTCTCTTTCAAGCCCCATCATAATACGGTCTCGGGCTTTATCGATATCCTCCATGGTGATCTTTTTCCTTTTGGCCCTTCCGGCAAAGAGCGAAGCTTCATTCAGAAGATTTTCAAGATCAGCTCCGCTAAAGCCCGGAGTGCCGCTGGCTACTTTATCCATATCTACATCATCGGCCATTGGTTTCTTCCTGGCGTGTATCTTAAGAATTTCCACTCTTGAATTCTTGCTTGGAAGATCAACAGTTACCTGACGGTCAAACCGGCCTGGCCTCAAAAGTGCTTTATCCAGAATATCGGGGCGGTTTGTAGCTGCCATCACAACCACATTCTCACTGGGCTCAAATCCATCCAATTCGGACAGCAACTGATTTAACGTCTGTTCTCTTTCGTCATGCCCGCCACCAACACCGGCACCCCTCGATCTGCCAATTGAGTCGATCTCGTCAATAAAAATGATACTGGGCGACTTCTCTTTGGCATTTTTAAACATCTCACGCACCCTTTTCGCACCCACACCGACAAACATCTCCATAAAATCGGACCCTGTTATCGTAAAAAACGGCACATCTGCCTCGCCTGCCACAGCGCGTGCCAGCAGAGTTTTCCCAGTACCGGGGGGGCCAACCAGCAGGATTCCTTTAGGTAGTTTGGCACCGATCTCCTCAAACATCTTCGGATTTTTCAGGAACTCTACAATTTCAGTCAGTTCTGTTTTAGCCCCCTCCATACCGGCTACATCATCAAATGTTGTTCTGTTTTTCTCCTTATCCTGTAGCTTTGCCGGGCTCTTACCGATGTTAAACATACCTCGACCCTGCGACTGTAAACGCCTGTAGAACAGATAGCCTATAAATAGAAAAATGAAGAGTGGCAGTGTGAATATCATTGCATACCACCAAAAGTTATCCGAATCGGGTTCAGCTGAGATGGTTACTTCCCGTTCATCAAGTATTGCAAAGAGCTCATCGTCACCAAATGAAGGAATATAGGTGACAAAATTTTCGTAATGTGTGGTGTCATTATATGCACTTAAAAGCTGTTGTGGCTCCTTGAGACTCACCTGAATTCTATCACTCTTTACATGTACTCTCTCGACATTATCCTCTTTTAACATCTGACGAAAAGTACTGTATTCAATTTCCGGAGTGGTCGAGAAAAAGCCGGCACCTCCATTAGAGATAAACATGTAGATTAAGACGAAGCCGATCAAAAAATAGATCCAATAGATGAAATACAACCCCTTTGAGGGTTTTTGAGAGCCTGGCTTGCCTTTTTTAGGCTTTTGGCTTTTCTCCCCGTTATCCGGTTTTTTATTTTCTTTGTTGTTCTCCATTCTTTAGAAAGATTTTTTCGGTGTTGAACCAGGTATTGGCACTAA
>SKRK01000126.1 GCA_007118525.1 Balneolaceae bacterium | reverse complement strand
CGGTCTCAAGCCACTCACCGAAATTCATCACGTTTTTCTCTCCCTTAAAACTGCGCAATTCCATCAACTCCAATGTAGGCTGTGTGGCGTGAACTTTTGCAGCTCTGTTGCGTGGCATATGATCTGCGTGGGCGTGGCTTACAAACAGGTAATCTGCGTCAGGATGATAGCCGTCCATAGCCAGCCCCAGTTCAGGGAGATAGAGTCCGTGATAGCCTGTTTTCTGGATGTTCATGAAATTTCAGAATGATTGCGTTCTTTCAATCAATATATAGGTCAGTAAAAAAAGAATAATACCTATCGATAACATATTGGCAGCTACAATGCGGATTTTCCGATTCAGCTCGCCCTTCATTGTTTTTATCGCTTTTGAAGTATGAGGCCACAGCAGCAGCAACTGACCGCCAACAAATATGATTATTAAACTCCAAAGTGAAAACAGGAGTTCAATCCATGAGAAGGGCGTAAATGAGAGCACAATACAGGGGATGGTAAATAGCAGCAGATATTTAAGAATTGATCGCCAGGCAGAGGGGGGAGTTTCATTCTCTGCGGCATTGAGCAGATAATCTTTCATGGAGTCTGTTTTAATGAACAGATAGAGCGAGTAGCTGATAAGGAGCGCACCGAGCGAAAGGTAGTAAGCCGTAAACCACTGAGTTGAGAAGTTTTCCATTAGTTAAATTTATATGCTGCTTTTAAGTGATACCAGTTAACTTTTTAATGAAACATCATGTTGAACCTGCAATTCAAGGCCAGACAAGCTTCGTGCAGTATTGGGTTTCCTTATTATGGAAGGGCACATTTAAGGATCTTTTCTTACTCTATCACCACGCGTTTTTCAGTCTTTTTGAGCTCTTTGGGGATGGAGCTGCAGATGGAGCTCTTGAAAGCGTGGATAATGGTCTGTTTTAAATGTTTTCGTCCGTAAATAAGCCTCAACTTTCGTGAAGGAATAGGATCTTCAAACTCTTTGATGACGGCATTGGTGCAATTTCCGTCAAACTCCTGAACGGCAGTCCATGGCAAAAGGGTCATGCCGAAATTTTGCTCTACCAAACGTTTAAGCGTTTCCAGGTTGCCGCTCTTGAACTCAATGGCCGACCGGTTATTCTTCTTCTCCTCCTTACAGAGTTTTACGGTTTGATCGCGGAAACAGTGTCCTTCATTCAGAAGCCAGATATTTGTTCGGTCAAGATCAACTACCGACAGTTTTTTCTTGTCAATAAGCGGGTGACTGTGGGAGAGGTAGCCGAGGAACGGTTCAACAAAGAGCTCCTCCGTATAGATAAAGCTCTGTTCGGTTGGGGTCGCAATGATTCCGGCATCGAGCTGGTCGTTCCCCAGTTTATCAATCACTTCACTGGTGAGCAGCTCTTCAAATACGAGGTCGATAAGCGGATATTTTTTCACGAAGGAGCGAAGAAAAAGCGGAACCAGGTAGGGAGCTACGGTTGGAATAATTCCAACTTTAAATGTGCCACGGAGTTCATTCTCCTTAAAATTAGCGATATCGGAAAGCTGTTTCGACTCCTTTAATATAGTTTTGGCCTGCTCAACTACCTTTTCCCCGATTTCAGTAGGTACCACAGGTGATTTGGAGCGGTCAAAAATAGTGATTCCAAGTTCATCTTCCAGTTTGTGAATCTGCATACTTAGCGTAGGCTGAGTAACATAACTTTTCTCAGCAGCTGTGGCAAAATGGCGGTATTTGTCGACAGCAACGATATATGAGAGTTGTGTTAGGGTCATGCAGTTCTTTTCTTTATAGTATGATTATGGTATGTACAATATCGTTAATTGATTTTAAAATATCCGCTTTAAGATTCAACAAATGTATAACAATACCAATTGATTGAAATCAGAAAATGGCTGTTCAAATTAAACACTACAAAATAACTGGCCGCGTTCAGGGAGTCGGGTTCAGATATTTCACAACAAAAAAGGCTGAGGCGTTAAATCTGAATGGTTGGGTGAAGAATATGACGGACGGAAGCGTGGAAGTGCTGCTCTCCGGCGAAGAAGAGTCGATTGAAGAGATGCTGAAGCATTTGCGAGAGGGACCGAAATCGGCAAGAGTGGACAAAATTATCGAAATTTCAACCACCGACAAGCCCGAAGAATTTGATGGGTTCACTGTTCGCAGGTAGGATTGATTGAATTTGATTTACATAAAAGTTTGCAGCAAATTCGTTATGTATAAAAATCCTGGCATAAATTACTAAAGGCCGGCTGAATTTATGGTGCCGGCAGACTCCAAATTATTCATATGAAATCGATCATGTCATTCCTGTTGACCATTGCCGGAGGGTATCTTGTGATTCTCTTGTTGATGTATCTGTTTCAAAACCGACTGCTATTTATGCCAACATCAGGTTTCATGCAGACCCCGGAATCTGTCGGTGTAACCGCTCAGGATGTTTGGATTGAAACGGAAGATGGAGTGAAACTTCACGCCTGGTATTTCCCTCACGAGGAGTCAGACCGGGTTATCGTGCTTTCACACGGAAATGCAGGCAATATCAGCTACAGGATCGACATTGCCCGTACCCTGCTGGATGCAGGTGCAGCTGTGTTGATGTACGACTATCGAGGGTATGGAAAGAGTGAAGGCCGGCCGAGTGAGAAAGGGCTTTATAAAGATATCACTGCATTTACGGAACACCTCAAGGGTGAAAAGGGATACCCCGAACAAAACATATATATGTATGGAAGATCGCTTGGCGCTGCTGTTGCTGCCTATGCTGCCACAAAGTATGACCTGGGTGGACTGGTACTCGACTCTGCTTTTAAAAACCTGAGGGCAATGGTAAGTGACGTTTATCCATTTGTTCCTTCATCGCTGGCCAGGTATGAATTTCCAACAGAGACTTACCTCCGCCAACTGGAAGGTATGCCGGTGATGATTATGCACAGCCCTGATGATGAAATTGTGGGTTATCACAATGGCCAATACCTGTATGAAATTGCCAATGAGCCAAAACAGTTTGTTGAACTTCGGGGAGGGCATAACGATAATTTCTTTGCTTCAAGAGATCTGATTGAAAGAAGCTGGCGGGAGTTTTTAAATGATGTGAGCAATAATTCTGATGCAGCGAATTGAAAGAATGCACTCTGAATCTCAAAAATCAGATGTGATTCTTAAGATGGGAAAATGAGATAACGCAGCATGCAGAGCAATTCCGCGGGTCTAAATCTCTTCGTTTATTGGCGCTATGTTCTGAAGGGACTCTTCCGAACCATTTTTTGTAAGCTTTCTTCAAGGAGCTCGTTATAGATCTCCACCATTCTTGTAGTTTCTACTCGCCGGTCTGCATCTACGGTACCCCATCCTATAGCATCGCCAATTTCATTATCCCAAATAACATACTTGGTTTCAAAGTTAACGTACACGATCGGGTTGGGAGCTCCGCCACCATAGTATTGACTCTCTCTGTCGGACATGTACTGACGGAACCTGAATTGATCAAAAATCACAACATACCGGGTGTTTACATAATCATTGCCGAGAACAGCTCCTTGAACCGGTGCAATAACGCTGATAGAAGTTCCCTCTTCCGAGAAATTTCTCACTTCAAATTCAGAGTTCTTGAGATCTGCACGGTTCAGTTCACCTTTATGTTCTGAGTTAGATGAAGGAGTGAAAAATGTGATTATAGAGTTTTGAAAAACAGACTTTTCGGTTGTTTGTAATCTTCCAAAATCGTGTTCTGAAAAATCTGACCCGAAATCCTCAAAATTGATCTTTAGAACGGATAGTGATCCGGGTCCATTTCCATTCCCATTAATGTAGTCGGTTTTGATAAACTGTTTTGAAGATCCGCCACATGCCGCAATAGAGATAGAGATTACAAAAAGAAGGATAAACGTAAATCTGGTATTCATTATAAAATTAGTTTTCTAGAATGATGATGAATGAATTAATGAGAGGCTTTTTTGGAATAGGAAAAAGCCTTCTTTTTCAGTTCGATTTTAAAGGTGAGACGGCACTAATTATTGGGCTGATGATTCTGCAAGCAGAGAGTTGTAGTAGATAAAGAGTTGTTTAACGTCTTCTGCTTTTGAGAAATCGATTTCACGAGATCTGATAAAAGCATCTATCTCATCTCTATGTGAGTTGATATGCGTCATTACCCTTCGTTCTCTCAGGCTTCTAATCCTCTCAAGGTCGTTATCGCCTATCTGAACATAATATGCGACGTCTGATTGGTAGACGTCATGTCTTGTGGCAGAGTTGTAAACGGGAACATCACGCTGATAAGTTGTGAAGTGCCTGGCGAATAATTTAAGATTGTCATCAATTATGATCTGCACAAAGTCATTTTTAGATAGCCTGCTGGCTTCGTACCCTCTTTTGAATTTGTGGGTAGCATTATCGATATATATTTCAAATGATTTTACAGAGTTGCTGTCTACGGAATATGCGATATCACCATCAAGAAATTCCAGGCTCTGGTCATTAGAATTGTACCGCAAAGGCATCTGTCTTGTGGTTCTGCCGTTAAATAATTCAAAAACCCCATCGTGAAAATCTTCAAATAGATAGGGTGTTCCTGTTGTATTAACTGACTGATGCCGCGGCATTTGATTTGAGTCGAGTAGCCTTCGAACTTCGTCAGGTGAAATTTCGGATGATACCTGCCCCTGTGCAAAAGCTTGGGGTGATAAAGTAAGAATTAAGAACAGAAGAGGTAAAAGGGAAAAAATAAAAATTCTCATAATAGCAGGACTTTTTTAGTAAAATAGAACTTAGTAAACACTCTGATGGCTTTGTGGATAGTCTCCGATTATAATAGTAAAGAAAACCAGTTATATAAAGAGGTTTATGTAAAAATTTATTTCGGTTTGTGCTGAAGGTTTCTCTCTCGACAGGTATATTGCATCAGAAAAAATACCTGGTTCATTTTAATTTAGTTGTAGCGTATGTATCTGATTTTTGACACCGAAACCACCGGCCTCCCCCAGAATTATTCAGCACCACTGACCGATTTTGATAACTGGCCCCGATGCGTACAGCTGGCCTGGCAGGTACACGATAAAGCAGGGAAACTTATTTCACAGGGCGATTATATCGTCAAGCCCGATGGGTTTACCATTCCCTTTAACTCGGAAAAGGTGCACGGTATATCTACCGAACGGGCCCATAAAGAAGGTATTCCGCTCAATGAGGTCATGGATATCTTTAGCCGCGACCTGGAGAAATGCACATTTGTGGTTGGGCACAATCTGGAGTTCGATCTCAATATAATGGGGGCGGAATACCTGAGAATGGAGCGGGAGAACCCCTTGCCGAAAAAAATCGCAATCGACACCAAGGATGAGTCCACAGAGTACTGTGCCCTGCCGGGCGGCCGCGGGCGTTACAAGTGGCCAACGCTGGCTGAACTTCATTACAAGCTTTTTGAAATCGGGTTTGAAGAGGCTCACAATGCCGCTGCCGATGTGGATGCAACCGCCCGCGCATTTTTAGAATTGGTCAGGATCGGGGTAATCCGTCCGCAAATTCCAACCGAACCGGGCCAGCCGCCGGTTAACCCAACCGAACTGATCGATACATCCCACTATATGCCCAAAGTGGAAAAGCTACGAAAGCGTGGGGTGACCGGTGAGGAGGACGAGAAAAAATCTACAATTGATCTGCCAAAGGAAGCTGCCGGAGTGAAGGTGGATTCACCCTTTATACATCTTCACAACCACTCAAAATACTCAGTTCTTCAGGCCGCAAGCGGTGTTAAAGACCTGGTCAAAAAAGCAAAACAGGATGGCATGCCTGCGGTGGCACTCACCGATCAGGGAAATATGTTCGGTACGTTTCATTTTGTAAAGGCGGCCAACAACGAGGGTATCAAGCCTATTATAGGGCTTGAGGCATATTTCGTAGAAGACCGGCATCAAAAGAAATTTACCCGCGACCATAAAGACAAAAGATATCAGCAGATCTTTTTTGCAAAAAACATGGGGGGTTACCGTAACCTGGCTGAAATGTGCTCGCTGGGTCATATAGAAGGATACTACTATAAATTTCCGAGGATTGATCGCGAATTGGTTCAGAGATACAGAGAGGGATTGATCGCAACTACCGGCGGACTATCCGGGGAAATTCCCGATATGATTTTGAATCGCGGAGAAGAGGTGGCCGAAGAGGCGTTAAAGTGGTGGCATGATCTGTTTGGCGAGGATCTGTACATCGAGCTGATGCGGCATGGCCTTGAAGAGGAGGAGCGGGTTAACAGCGTGCTGCTAAAGTTTGCCGGGAAGTACGCAATCAAAGTGATTGCAACCAACAACACCTTTTATCTGGATAAGAAAGATTCAAAGGCTCACGATGCCCTGCTCTGTATCGATAATAATGACTCTATTTCAACCCCCATAGGAAAGGGGCGCGAGAAGAGGTTTGGCTTCCCAAACGATGAGTTCTACTTCAAAACTCAGGAGGAGATGAAAGCTCTTTTTGCCGATCTTCCTGAAGCCATCTCAAACACGAAAGAGCTTAGTGATAAAATTGAGGATATCCGGCTGGAAAGGGATGTAATTCTTCCCAATTTTGGCCTGCCGGAAGGCTTTGAAACCGAAGATGACTACCTGCGCCACCTCACTCTGGAAGGTGCAAAAGTGAAGTATGATGAGGTGAGCGATGAGGTGGTTGGCCGAATTGATCATGAGCTCAATATTATCAAAACAATGGGATTTGCCGGCTACTTCCTCATTGTTCAGGATTTCATTGCCGCAGCTAAGGAGATGGGTGTTTACGTGGGTCCGGGTCGCGGATCTGCTGCCGGCTCTGTGGTAGCTTACTGCACCGGCATCACCAATATCGATCCGCTTAAGTACGATCTGCTCTTTGAGAGGTTTTTGAACCCCGAGCGTGTGTCGATGCCGGATATCGATATCGATTTTGATGACGACGGCCGGCAGCGGGTAATCGACTATGTGGTAGACAAATACGGTAAAGACCAGGTTGCGCATATTATCACCTTCGGTACCATGGCCGCACGGTCATCGGTGCGCGACGTTGCCCGGGTTCTCGATCTGCCGCTCTCAGATGCCGACCGCATTGCCAAGCTTGTACCTGAAACGATCGGTATCTCTCTTGAGAATGCTTTTAAGGAGGTTAAAGAGCTGAAGGAGATCAAGGAGTCGGATTCGCTGGAAGGGCGCACGCTCCAGATGGCAGAAACGCTGGAAGGGTCTGTTCGTAACACGGGAATTCATGCCGCAGGCGTGATTATTGCACCCGATAAGCTTACCAATTACATCCCGATATGCACCGCTAAGGATGCTGAACTCTATGTGACACAGTTCGACGGCAAGGTGATTGAAGACGCCGGTATGCTGAAAATGGATTTCCTGGGCCTTAAAACCCTCTCCATCTTAAAAACAGCCATTCAGTTTGTGAAAGAGAATCACGGCAATGAGTACAACCTGGATGATATTCCTCTCGATGATGAAAAGACGTTCGAGATGTATCAAAAAGGGGCAACGGTTGGGATTTTCCAGTTTGAGTCGGACGGTATGCGCAAGTACCTGAAACAGCTTAAGCCGACCAGCATCAACGATTTGATTGCTATGAATGCGCTATATCGGCCCGGCCCAATGCAGTTTATCCCCGACTATATCAAAAGGAAACATGGCGAAGAGGAGGTGATCTACGACCATGACGACCTGCTCGACATATTGGAGCCGACTTTTGGAATCATGATCTACCAAGAGCAGATTATGATGGTGGCGCAGCGAATGGGCGGCTATACACTCGGTGAAGCGGATGTGCTCCGAAGAATAATGGGTAAAAAGCAGCCTGAGCTGCTGCCACCCGAGGAGGAGAAATTCGTAAATCAGGCCGTTGAAAAGGGATACGATAAGAAAACTGCCAAGAGCGTTTTTGACAAGATGGCTATGTTTGCTGGCTATGGATTCAACAAATCCCACTCGGCCGCTTATTCGGTAGTGGCCTATCACACCATGTATTTCAAAGCCAATTATTCGGCGGAGTACATGGCGGCGGTTTTGAGCCACAACATGGGGGATATCAAGAAGGTGAGCTTCTTTATTGAGGAGTGCCAGCGTATCGGTATTCCGGTTGACCCTCCCAACATCAACTCTGCCGAAGGAAAATTTGTGGCAAAAAACGGCAGAGTGCAATACGGCATGTCGGCCATTAAAGGTGTTGGATCAGCGGCGATTGAACAGATTGTAAAAGAGAGAAATGAGAAGGGCCATTTCAAAAACATATTTGAATTTTCTGCCAGAATCGACACGCGCATCTGTAACAAGAAGACTATTGAAAGCCTTGCTCAGGCCGGCGCTTTCGATTCACTTCATCAAAACCGGGCCCAGCTTTTGGCAAGTATCGAAGATGTGCTTAGCTATGCCTCCAGAAAGCAGGAGGAGGAGCGACTGAACCAGGTGAGTCTGTTTGGAGGAGATGCAGCAAGCGGGGGGATGAGCAGCGAACCAAACCTTCGTGATTGCCCGCCGTGGACGAATATTGAGCGGCTCAATAAAGAGCGGGAACTGATCGGCTTCTACCTGAGCGGCCATCCGCTCGACAAATTCAGGGAAGACACCAGGCTGTTTGCCAGCCACAACCTGTCGGAGGAGGTACTGGCAAGACTGAATGATCGCGAACCGATTAAAATTATCGGTATTATCACGACTGTAAAACGGATTTCAGATAAAAAGGGACGGCCAATGGCCTTTGCCCAGATTGAAGACCTGAATGGCAGTGCAGAGGCTTTGATCTTCAGTGATGTGTATGACCGTCACCAGGGGCTGATTGCTCCCGATACGGTCGTGATGCTGGAGGGAAGCATCTCCAAAAGAGATGAGCCGCCCAAGATTATCGCTAATTCAATGGAGCGTGTCGAAAATCTCAGAGAGAAGTTTCAGTCGCAGCTACTGCTAAAGCTAAAGCTTAAAACATCCGAACTCTCCAAAGAAGATTTGCATCAGATGGCTACACTTTTCAGTATCCATAAAGGTGAAACCCCGGTTAAGCTTGTGGTAAGCAGCATGGAGGCGAAAGCTCCGCTAAATATGAATATTCGCAAATTTGTTGTGGAGCCCAGTAATGAACTTTTATCGGGTCTCAGAAATATAATCGGAAAGGAGTGCGTTAATTTGAGTAGAAACAAGACAGTTTAATATCAAAGTTTATAATCATTGGCAATGGATTCAATAACAAAATGATATATGCAGGTGGTGAAATAAAGCCTGATATTGCCAATCAAACATTAAAAAAGAATTCGAAAATTATGAGTAAACCATTAGAATTAACTGACACGAACTTTTCCGATGAAGTAGAATCTTCAGACCAGCCTGTACTGGTTGATTTCTGGGCAGAGTGGTGTGGTCCTTGCAGAATGATCGGCCCTATTGTTGAGGAACTTGCCGGAGAGTACGAAGGCAAGGCAAAAATTGGAAAAGTAAATGTTGACAGCAACCCGGAAGT
>SKRK01000124.1 GCA_007118525.1 Balneolaceae bacterium | reverse complement strand
ATTCGACATCCACATCCGCATCGATCCAGGCAAAACCACAAAACAGAAAAGAATCACCGAACGGTTAGCAGAGTATCCTGAGTTTCCGCAACGTAAATAGACAAAAACTTCATCAGCCAGCCTTTAGTTTATTTTTTTTAATATTTCGTGCTCTGTTAATCGCTTCGGTCAATGTAGCTCTGATTCGGATATTGGGTTGTAGAATACTCCTGTTCACTTCTCGTTTTGTTGCCGTTCCCTGATTTGTTCAAAAAATTGATCAGTGATACAAAAAAGCACATTTATTGATTAAATCAGGCCCGTTAATTACGCTTAAAAAGTGCAGTGTCCATGGAGTATTTTAAGGAGAATAATGGGGGTATAATGATTTGAAAGGATCACTTCTAAATGCTTTTATTCGTTGAACCTATGTGAAGTTTCTAATTTCACAGTGTCTGAATATTCTTGATATTTATAACAGTTCAAAGAGCTTTAGGATTCAGCATAACTGGACTGACTATTCACCAAGAGTGATGTAAATTAGAGTGATGTTTGGCGGTACAACATAGAATAGAATCAACTATTCATCCAGAGATAAAAAGGGGGCTGACAGCCCCCTTTTTTTATATCCAAAATTCAGTAAAAACCCTTCTATTCATTCTTTGCGTAAAAATCCCGCTTTCCTCTTCAACAAAAAAGACTTTGTTTGATTCTTGATGGTACGAAATAAGAGAAAGGCAATAAAAGTCCCCCTTAGAAAGGGGAGAGGCTCTTAAGAGCTGAGGGGGATGACCCTCTGAGCATTAATTTGACTCAAATATTTATTATTTAACTTCGAATACACTTCCTTTCATCCCCCATTGCCCCTTCTCCCATCGGGATCACTATGTGGGAAGGGGGACACTTCTATATTGGTTTTTATCTCGAACTCAGGTTACATTACCCTGCATAAAGATATTGATAGCTTACTAACTGATTAAAAACCCATTAGACTATGGAAAAGATGGATAAGAGTATCAGGGGCCGAATAAATTCCTGGCTTGAAGGGAACTATGATGAAGAGACAAAGAGTAATCTAAGGGGCCTTATTGATGCGGGTAAAACCGAGGAGTTGACAGATGCTTTTTACAAGGATCTTGAGTTCGGTACCGGCGGCCTGAGAGGCATCATGGGTGTAGGCACTAACCGGGTAAATAAATATACCCTTGGCATGGCCACGCAAGGATTAAGCAACTATCTGAAGAAAGTACATACCGGCCGGCAGATCAAAGTTGCAATTGCCCACGACAACCGCAACAATGCCGAAATATTTGCCAAAATAGTAGCGGATGTATTTTCAGCAAATGGCATCAAGGTGTACTTCTTTGATGCACTTCGGCCCACACCGGAACTCTCGTTCGCCATCCGCGAGCTGGACTGCCAGAGCGGGGTGATGCTGACCGCCTCACACAACCCTAAAGAGTACAGCGGTTACAAAGCCTACTGGGATGACGGCTGCCAGGTGCTGCCGCCGCACGACAAGAATATCATTGAAGAGGTAAACCGTATTGAAAGCGTTGACCAGGTTAAGTTTGAGGGTGATGAAGATCTGATTGAGATAATCGGCCCTGAAATGGATGAGAAGTTTATTGAGACGGTAGTTTCCAAGGCTGTGAATCTGCAGGCTATTAAAGATCAGCACGACCTTAACATTGTATTCTCACCGATTCACGGAACGGCGGTACATATTGTGCCCCGGGCGCTGAAAGCAGTCGGATTCACTAACGTAAACCTTGTGGAGGAGCAGTGCACGACGGATGGTAACTTTCCGACCGTTGTATATCCGAATCCGGAGGAGAAGGAAGCTCTCGCAATGGCCCTTAAGCAGGCTCAGGAGTCGGACGCTGACCTGGTTATGGCCACGGATCCCGATGCTGATCGGGTGGGTATTGCGGTGAAAAATGAGAAGGGAGAATTTGAGCTCCTTAATGGAAACCAGACGGCCGTACTCCTGTTTCACTATTTGCTCAATGCATGGGAGAAGGCCGGTAAATTCCATGGCAATGAGTATATCGTAAAAACGATTGTAACCACCTGCCTGATCGACAAGATTGCCGCCTCCATGGATGTGAAGTGCTACAATGTGCTTACCGGGTTCAAGTATATCGGTGACCTGATGACCAAACTGGAGGGGAAGGAGGTGTTCATTGCAGGCGGTGAGGAGAGTTACGGATATTTGGTGGGCGACCATGTTCGCGACAAGGACGCCGTGGTTTCCTGCACCATGATTGCAGAAATGGCTGCCTACTACAAAGGGCAGGAAAAAACCCTCTATGATGCACTGCTAGAGGTTTATACCGAATACGGCCTTTATAAAGAGGAACTCATCTCACTAACCAAAAAAGGGAAGAAAGGGGCTGAGGAGATCCGTGCCATCATGGAAAAACTGCGAAATGATCCTCCTGTCATGCTTGGGAAAAAGCGGATTCTGAAGGTCAGGGACTATCTCGCACTCACGGAGAAGGATATCGAATCGGGTCGTGTAAACAGCATCGATTTTCCGGCCTCAAACGTGCTTCAGTTTTTCACGGAAGGGGATTACATCATCTCTGCGCGTCCGTCGGGTACCGAGCCCAAAATCAAGTTCTACATCAGCGTAAACGGTGAGCTGGCTTCGCCGGCAGCGTATCGCGAAAAGGAGAAAGAGCTGGATGAGATAATCGCTACGATCAGCAAGGATCTGGATTTTTAAACAGCTGGAAGGAATATTTTTATGTGATTTAGATATAGATGGTATAGGATTTGCTGCCTTTTTAAACACACTAACTTCTTTAAAATTAACGATGACCTATTTAAGTCCTCGATTTTTTCTTTTGAAGCCGTATAAAATAAAACCTGCAGCCGAAATAAAAAGCATCAGCTGCCCAAACCACTCTCCGTGCCGGGCGTAGAAGGTTTTTCTGTCGTTTGAATAGATGGTGAAGGTAAAAGCATCTTCCGTCCAGTATTCGGTTTCCATCTGCACTTTACCGTCGGGGGAGATGATTCCGGAAATCCCGTTATTGGCCGACCGTGCAATCCATCGGCGCTGTTCAATAGCCCGAAGACGGGCATAGGCAAAATGCTGGATGTGTCCATTGGAATCGCCCCACCAGCCGTCGTTGGTGATGATGGTGAGGAAATCTGCTCCGTCATCCACAAATCGGTTCACCCAGCCGGGGAAAACAGAGTCGTAGCAGATCAGTGCCGGAGTTTTATGGCTGTTAATCCGGAAATTGTTGGCATCTCGCCCGAGCCCGTAACCCATCAGGTTGCCCCAGTTTACCCAGCCAAACAGATCAATTTTCTGAAAAAACTCTACAAACGGTAATCTCTCCACAGCCGGCACCAGTTTCCCTTTTCTGTATATATCATGGTCGCTCTCCGGCCGGATGTGAAATGCGGCATTAAATATTTTAAAGGGTCTGCCGTCCAGCGATTCCCGAACCACTGCCGGCCGAATCTCTTCATCATCAAAGTACTCCAGAAATCCGCTGCCGGTAATCAGTTCGGTATCCCAAACCCTGAGAGAATCCTGAATACGATCGAAATATTGATTTTGATAGGGCATGCTGCTGTCAAATGCATTCTCAGGCCAGATAATCAGCTGAGTATTTTCTGTGATTGTTTCAGCAGATAACGTGAGAAGTTTATCGGTTACTTCAGATAGAGATGAGAGTCCGCCAAAGCGCTGATAAGAGTCGAAATTGGGTTGAATGATAGCTACTTCTATGGGTTTACTCTCTGTTTGCTGAACGGTGATGGTTGCAAGCACGGAAAAGATCGGGAAGGCGAAAAAGACCAGCAGTCCGCTGTATAGAATCGGCTTAACGGGCTCTTCGAGATATTTGTAGAGAAGGGCGGATGTGAAAACTATCCAAAATGATATGCCGAAAACGCCTGTAACCGAAATAAACTGAGTGGCACCGGTCAGGTTCGACCAGCCGTTGCCCAGCGTGAGCCAGGGCCATGCCAGGTCCCAGTTGTGATGAAGGAACTCATAGCTTACCCAAACGGCCGCTGCAACAAGGGAAACCATGATGGGATTCAGTTGAGAGAGGAAGAGTTTCCTGATCAGAATAAGCGGTATAACCATCAACAGGGCGTTTGCAAGGATGGCAGCAATGCCCCCGCTAACCGTCGCCATCATCAGCCAGTATGTCACAAGCAGGTTCCACAATGCCAGGGCAGGGTAGGTGTACAGGATCATTTGACGAATCCCGGAACTGATCACTGTAACCCGAAACAGAAGAATGAACGCGGGTATCTGTAAAATGCCAAAATCAAATGGAGGGTAGGAAATACTCAACAGTATAGCCGCAGTGAGCGACATTGACCATGGATGATTCCAGAAATTAAAGTTTTTCATGTTTTAAACACACATATGAAGCATAGTGCCTATTCGCTATAACCCTTCCCCGAAACTACCACAACAAGCTCGCCCTTGATGGAAGGTTTCTCCTTCCAGCGAGGTAAAAGGCTGCCGAGCTGACCCCGGTCAACCTCCTCAAACTTTTTAGTTAATTCTCGGGCAACGCAAACCCAACGCTCATCTCCGGCAAATTCGTGTAATTTTTCCAGAAATCGTATCAACTTGTGTGGACTTTCATACACCACAGTAGTTACTTCAGATTCTGAAATTGCCTCTATACGGGTTTGGCGCCCTTTTTTTGGGGGCAGAAATCCTTCATACACATACCGGTCGCAGGGAAGGCCGCTGGCGGCCACCGCTGTTGTGGCGGCGTCGGGCCCCGGAATAGCCGTTACGGTATGCCCGTTTTGATGGGCAGCCCGCACAGCCAGAAAACCCGGGTCAGAAATACCCGGCATTCCTGCGTCACTGATTATCGCGATATTTAATCCGCCGTTAAGAAGATTCATAATATGGACAACCTTCTGATGCTCATTGTGTTGATGAAACGAAAACGTCGGTTTCTTGATTTGATAGTGCTGAAGTAATACACCTGAAGTTCGTGTATCTTCACATGCAATCTGATCGACGGATTGCAGTGTTTTAACGGCCCTGGTTGAAAAATCGTCCAGATTACCAATTGGGGTTGCTACAAGATAAAGGGTTGCCACCAGCTGCTCTTTTTTAGATTAAAAATTGAGTTAAAAGATAATAGCAAAACTTGTAGTTTGTTGTGGATAACAAAAACAAAGAATAGAAAACAGAATATCATGGATTTTAAACCCTCCGGAATAAACCACATTACAATTCGGGTGAATGAAATTGAACGAGCTGAAGAGTTCTATGGCCAAATTTTGGGATTTGAATTGGTCCGTAAAATGGGACAGAGCATGGCGGTTTATAAAATCGGCAGCGAAGATACGCTGGTTATTGTAGAGGCAGAGACCAGTTACGATCCGAACTCAAGAGATTTCAGAGTTGATCATATCGGTTTCTACCTGGATTCAGCAGAAAAAGTAGATGAAATGTCGAAATATCTGAGGGAGAATGAAGTTACCATATTAAGCGGACCGTCAAACAGAAAGAAGGGCAGGTTTGTTTTTGCCTCTGATCCTGACGGGAATATGATCGAATTCTTTTACGAGGGGGATTAATTTTTCGCGATGTAAAATGTGACGAACTGTTAGTTGAAGGTAATGTGGCATGCTATTTGCAGGTAAATGCTGTAAATGATGAATCCTAACACAACGTATAACTGTACATATTAATTGAAGATTTACAATTGGATGAGTACCAGGCAGGATAAAAAAAATATGAAAAGTAAAGCATCAGAAGACGAGACTACAGAAGAGCTAAACGATCAGCCGGAAAATGCTCAAGAAGAAGAGTTTACAGACACAGACCTGTTGCTTTTAGAGCAACAAAAGCGCATTAATTCGCTTGAAGAAGAGTTGGGACGTGTAAAAGATACGCAGCTTCGTAAGGCAGCTGAAATGGAAAATTTTAAAAAACGCCTGCAGCGAGAGAGAGAGCAGTTATTTCATTCTTCCCGCGAAGCAGCAATTGAAGCGTTTCTGCCCGTTTATGACGACCTGCACCGAACGCTTGAAGCACTGGAAGATGCCGATGCCGATGAATCATATTTGAACGGTATTAAACTGGTTGCTGCAAAATTTGATGAAATCCTGAAACGTTATGATGTTGAAACCATCGAGGAAACCGGGGTGCCATTTGATGTAGATCTCCATGATGCCCTCATGAGAAAACAACCCGAAGACGACTCGATAGAAAGCGGAACAGTTCTGCAGGTATTTGAGAAAGGGTACAAGATGGGCGATAAGACCCTTCGTCACGCAAAAGTAATTGTAAGCGAGTAAATACACATTTTCATGTCCAAACGAGACTATTACGAAGTATTAGATGTAGATAGAAATGCCAGCGATGCAGACCTGAAAAAGGCGTATCGAAAGCTGGCAATGAAGTTTCATCCCGACCGAAATAAGAATGATAAAAACGCCGAAAGAAAGTTTAAGGAGGCCTCCGAGGCGTACGAGGTTCTCCGGGATCCGCAAAAGCGTCAGCGTTATGATCAATTTGGCCATGCAGGCATGAATGGTGGTGGATTTGGCGGGGCTTCAGACTTTGGCAATGCTGATTTTGAAGATATTTTCAGCCGGTTCAGTGACATATTCGGCGGCGATATTTTCGGCGGCGACCCGTTTGGCGGGTCCAGGGGACAGAGCCGGCGCAGAAGAGGGACAGGGCGTCCCGGTTCGGATATGAAACTCCGTGTGACACTCGACCTCGAAGAAATTGCGGAAGGGGTTGAAAAAACACTGAAAGTTAAAAAACATGTGGAATGTGACTCCTGCAACGGCACAGGTGCTGAGACAGAGGCCGATTTTGAGACCTGCGGAACATGTAATGGCGTTGGCGAGGTGAGACAGGTTTCTCGAACTATGTTTGGGCAATTTGTGAATGTTCAGGCCTGCCCCACATGTAGCGGTGAAGGACGTATTATCAAGAATAAATGTTCTAAATGCAGTGGTGAAGGCCGCTACAAAAGCGACGACAAGATTAAGATTAACATCCCGTCAGGAGTGGCTAACGGAAATTATATTACGCTACGCAGACAGGGCAACGCCGGCATTCGCGGGGGAGAACCGGGCGACCTGATCGTTCTGATAGAGGAGAATGAGCATAAACATTTCGAACGCGATGGCAATGATATCTACTACGATCTCAACCTGAGTATTCCCGATGCAATTCTGGGCACGGAAGTGGAAGTGCCAACCCTGAAAGGGAAGGCGAAGGTGAAAGTAGAACCGGGAACACAACCCGGAAAACTACTCCGTATGAAAGAGAGGGGGATTAAAGGGCTCAACAACAGCGGTACGGGCGATCAGTTTATTAAAGTGAACATCTATGTTCCTAAAGATCTCACATCCGAAGAGCGGAAGCACGTAGAAGCACTGCGCGGTGAAGAACATTTCGATCCGGCAAGTGCCAAGGAGCGGGAGAAGAGCTTCTTTTCGAAGATTAAAGATGTATTCAGTTGAGGCATCAACACGTAGAACTGTGAATCGTAGAATCGTATTATCGTAGAATCGTAGAATTGTTGCGCGCCTTCAGCGATGGGATTTGGGAAGCCAATTTACTCCTCTGCGTTTCTTGGCGCTCTTGGCGCCTGCCCTCCGAAGCGAACTAAGGTTTCTACCTTATTTTAAGGGTGACAATATTTGTCACTCACATCTCTTATCTTCGGTAAAAATGAACCATAAACTTTACGAATAGATGGGTATACCTGAAATTATTATCGCTGTTATTTTTCTTATAATTGGGTTTGGCCTTGCTTTTTTTATGGCGAAATCCCGGGAGTCTCAACTGCAAGAGAGAAATTTGAGTCTTCAATCTTCGCTGGATGAAAAAGAGCTTAAACTTGAGAGTGTCACCTCTCGCGCCAACAGTGTTGAAAACGAGCTGGCAACCGTTAAAGCCGATTATAAGAATCTTCAGGAGCGTTTTTCAGAGCTCAAATCAGAAAAAGAGAAAGAGTTAAGACAGCTTGATGAGCGATTTCGCAATGAGTTTAAAAATCTTGCCAATGAAATTCTTGAGGAGAAATCTAAAAAGTTCACTGAACAAAACCGGGAAAAACTGGATACTCTTTTAAAGCCGCTGGGTGAAAAGATCTCCGAATTTCAGAAGAGAGTGGAAGAGAATCACAAAGAGGATATAAGGGGCAGAGGGGCCCTCGATCAGCACCTGAAAACCCTGCAGGAGCTGAATCAACGCATGAGTGAAGAGGCCAAAAACCTGACAAAAGCCCTGAAAGGAGATTCCAAACAACAGGGTAACTGGGGTGAGGTAATTCTGCAGCGTATACTTGAAAAATCGGGACTTAAGAAGGGATTTGAATACGAGATGCAGGACAGCTCTACACAGGAGGATGGGCGAAAGCAATATCCTGATGTAGTGGTCTATTTACCTGATGAAAAGAAAATTATTATCGACTCAAAAGTCTCGCTTGTTGCTTACGAAAAATACTCCTCTTCAGATGATCTGGACGAGCAGCAGAGAGCTGTGAAACAGCATATCAGCTCACTGAGAGCTCACGTAAAAGGGTTGAGCAATAAAAGCTATGAACAGATTCACGGTTTTAACAGCCCGGATTTTGTACTGATGTTTATCGCTATAGAACCTGCTTTTGGCCTTGCCATGCAGAACGATCCCGAACTTTACAATGAAGCTTTTGATAAAAATATTATCATTGTGAGCCCCACAACTCTGCTTGCCACTTTGGCAACCATAGAAAATGTATGGAAACAGGAGTATCAGAATAAGAATGCAATGGAGATTGCGGAAAGAGGGGGCAAATTGTACGATAAATTTGCCGCATTTGTTGGAGATTTAGAGGATGTTGGGAAAAAAATCCAGCAAACACAAGGCAGTTACGACAGTGCCATGAACAAATTGACTACGGGTAGCGGAAACCTGGTGCGTCAGGCTGAGATGTTACGGGAATTGGGCGCCAAGGCTTCAAAAAAACTTCCGGCAGATCTGATTGACAATAATATTGAACAATTGGGAGATGCGGATCAGGGTGAATAGTTGAGTGGCTCTACCAGAGAGGCTAAATCATAGCCGTTATGGTTTGATACAGCTGAGTACCAATTTCCATCCCACATCCAGGAGACAACATGGTGGTTCTCGATTTCGGCAACATAGAAATTGTGATCTGTTTTACATATTTCTACTGCAGCGTCATCTCTTTTCAAATACTTGTGCTCAGTAATCTTGTCGACATTAAAAGCGAATATATAAATTGTTTCATCAATATCGGGTTGGATATATTCCAATAACGGAGTCTCAAAACCATCCAGAAAATCAGCCAGTACAACACCTGCAAATTGAGCTCCTGTCAGCTCAGGCACGGTCATTTCTATGCCGTGGTGCTCTCTAAGATAGTTTTCAGCTTCTAGTGTTGAAGTAGTGGCAAAATGAGGATCTATAAACTGACCACCGGAATTCACAAAGTGTTGTGCCGTGTAATTTTCCACAATAAAGATCGGCTGAGAATCGGAATTATATGATCGATCGAGAAACTCAATGGTAGTAAGGGTTAAGAAGAGAATGACTGCGGCTGCCGCCATATAACGCATTGCCGGTTT
>SKRK01000316.1 GCA_007118525.1 Balneolaceae bacterium | reverse complement strand
TCAATAATTCGAATTTAGTTTTTGTTTATGCATAAAATTTTAAACTTGCTACTTACAGCTCCAACACTGCCTGTTTGAACACATTTCCGCGATGCTCGTAATTTTCAAACATGTCGAAGGAGGAACAGGCAGGGCTTAACAGCACCAATTCGCCCCGTTTTGCACTCTTTAAACTCAGTTTCACGGCTTCTTTCATGCTATCGGCTTCCAGCAGGTTTGGCACAACATCGGTTAACTGCTTTTTGATAGCTTCTTTCGCTTCACCAATGGCAATAATCGTATGAACCTTCTCCCGGATTTGGTTTTCCAGTTCGAGATAGTCATTGCCTTTGTCGCGTCCTCCTAAAATGAGTGTAAGCGGCATGTTAAAACTGTCGAGGGCATACCATACTGCATTGATATTGGTTGCCTTGCTGTCGTTTATAAAACGAATACCGTTGAGGTTTCTCACTACTTCAAGTCTGTGAGCCACGCCTTCAAAAGTTTTGAGGCTTTCACGTATATATTCATTCCGGATTTCTGATGCCCGGGCTGCCAGTGCCATTGCCATACCATTGTTCAGGTTGTGCCTGCCCGGTAGTGAGATATCTCCTATTTGCATGAGGTACTCCTCTTCGTTGTTGATTTTTAAAACCAGTTGTCCGCCACGTACAAAAGCACCGTTGGGCACTTCAGTTGTAGATGAAAAAGAGAGTAAGCGGGGTTTGTTCTCCTTAGCCGATAGCTCTTTGGCAAATCCTGAAAGAACAGGATCATCAAAGTTGTAGATGAACCAGTCGTCAGATGACTGATTTTTTGTGATACTCTTTTTCGACCCGGCGTACTGATCAAAACTGTTGTTATACCGGTCGAGATGATCGGGTGTAATGTTTAAAATCATACTTATTTCCGGGTGGAAACTGTCGATATGATCGAGCTGAAAGCTGCTGATTTCAAGCAGTGCTGCCACATCGGGCGCAGAGTGTTCTACCAGTTCGGAAAAAGCAGTGCCGATATTGCCGGCCAGCAGATACTCCCGGTTAGCAACTTTCCAGGTATGCGCCATCCAGCTGGTCACGGTTGTTTTGCCGTTACTTCCCGTTACCGCCACAATGGGTGAATTGTTGAACCAGCTTGCAACCTCAATTTCCGAGTAGATCTTTTTGCCTGCGTCACGGTAATGAGAGGCGATAGGGGAGGTTGAGGGCACACCCGGGCTGAGCACTAAAAACTCGCCGTTCATCGCCGTTTCCGAGTGAGTATTCTGCTCAAATGAGATCGACTCTTCCTGAAGGCGATTGGTAAGCTCATCCTTCACCGGTCCGATATCAGACAGGAAAGGTATTGCGCCTTTTTGCTTTAAAAGGATTGAAACAGCTACTCCGCTTCGGGCTGCACCTGCAATGACGATATGTTTTCCTCTTACATCCATTATCGCAGTTTCAGGGTTAGAAGGCTGATAATTCCAAGCAGTATGGCGATGATCCAGAATCGGACTACAATTTTAGATTCCGGCCATCCTTTTTTTTCAAAGTGGTGGTGTATGGGGGTCATTAAATAGACACGCTTCCCCTCACCGTATTTTCGCTTCGTGTATTTGAAATAGGTTGTCTGAATAATTACAGATAGTGTTTCAACAACGAATACGCCACAAATAATGGGCAGTAATAGCTCTTTATGAATCATAAGGGCAAGGGCACCAATGGCTCCGCCAATTGCCAGCGATCCAGTATCTCCCATAAAAACGGTTGCCGGATGTGAATTGTACCAGAGAAATCCAAGGCACCCCCCAACCAGCGATGCTGCGAAAATGGTAAGCTCACCTGAACCGGGCAGGTACATGATGTTCAGAAAGCCTGAGAAATCGACCCGGCCCGATACGTAGGCAAAAATTCCTAAAATAACCCCGGCAATTGCAGATGTGCCGGAGAGCAATCCGTCAAGACCGTCCGTGAGGTTAGCTGAGTTACTTACAGCTGTGATTACGAAAACAACCAAAGGTATATAGATCAGCCATCCAAGCTCTTCCCCTAAAAATGCATAGTCAATGTTTACGTCTTTCAAAAACGGTACGGTACTCAGTGTATTAAACTCCTGGAAGTCTGGCCAGAAATAGAGAAATGAACCCAGTACAAGCCCGACAAATACCTGTCCGCCCACTTTAAACCAGCCGTGTAAACCCGATTTATCCTTCTTAACTACCTTGATGTAATCATCAATAAAGCCCACAACACCGAGCACAAGCGTAACAAAAATGATCATCCAGGTGTAGATACTGCTCATGTTCATCCAGAGCAGGGCCGGTATTACCGTTGCAAGGATGATAATAACACCACCCATGGTAGGGGTGTTGGCTTTACTCAGGTGCGAATCCAGGCCGATATCGTCGCGTATAGTCTCTTTTAACTGCATTCTCTGCAGCCAATTGATGATATTATTTCCAATAATGAGACTAATGATCAGGGCGGTAGCAGCAGCAAAAGCCGTTCGGGTTGTAATATAATCGAAGGCGCCGAAACCCGGTGGACTATAGAGTTGGTTCAGCCAGTCAATCAGTGAGTATAACATCAGCTCACCTCACTGTTTTTAAGAGGTCCATTCTGGCCGGAGAGAGCTCGTCTGGCCTCTTCGCGGTCATCAAAATGAGTTCTTTCTCCGTTAATCTCCTGGTAGGTTTCATGGCCTTTACCGGCAATGAGCACAATAGACTGTCCGTCACTGCTTTGAATGGCTTTACGAATTGCATCCCTGCGAGAAACGATAGCTTCAAACCGATCATCCTTGGAAAAACCGGCTTTGATGTCGTCAATAATCCGTGCCGGATCTTCCGACCTGGGATTGTCGGAAGTTACAATCACCTTGTCGCCAAATTTTGCGGCAATTCTGGCCATTAAAGGCCGCTTGTCTTTGTCACGGTCGCCGCCGCATCCAAAAAGAATTACGAGTTCCTGATCTGATCTTTTGAGCTCGGCAAGGGTAGAGGCCACATTCTTTAAAGCATCGGGTGTGTGGGCATAGTCTACAATAACGAGCGGTTTGTCATCCGCGTAGTCGTCAGCAGTTACTTTTTCCATTCGCCCGGCCGCACCGGTGCAGTGTGGAACGTGATCCGCAACAATATCACTGTTAAATCCAAGGGCATAGCAAATCAGAACAGACTGTGTTACGTTCGCGGCATTGAACCGCCCAATCAGCGGTGTATGAATCTTAACTCCTTCCAGGTCCAGTACGGTTTCGGCCGGTGTGAGGCGATCGATAGAAGCGCTGATCACCGCGCCGTTTTTAAATGAGAAATCAAGTACTTTAGCAGATGTATCTTTAACCATGTAAGAGCCGTAGAGGTCATCTGCATTAGTAACAGCAATGGCTGATTCAGGCAGGCCGTCAAAAAGCATTTTCTTTGAAGCGGCATATTGATCCATCGATTTGTGATAGTCGAGATGATCGTGACTCAAATTGGTATATGCAGCAACATCAAACGAAATCCCTTTTACCCTCTGCTGATGCAGAGCGTGAGATGAAACTTCCATCACCAGGTATTCGCAGCCAGCTTTAAGCATCTCTTGCATGTCGGCTGCCAGCTCTATGGGGTCGGCAGTGGTAAGCCGGCTTGAGAGTTCTTTATCATGAATTCTTTTACTTACGGTACCGAGCAGGGCCGCCTTTTTATCCAGTCTGCGCAGTATTTGCCAAACCAGCGTGGCAACCGTGGTTTTACCGTTGGTACCGGTTATACCGATAATCTTTAAATTCTTATCTGGATTGCCCGCAAGCTTCAGGGCAAGAGGGGAGAGCAGTACCCGGCTGTTTTCCACCTGCAGGACGGCCGTTTTTTGTGAAACATGCACCTCTTCTTCAACAATTAAAACGGACGCACCTTTCTCGGCTGCTGCAGAGGCGTAGTTGTGCCCGTCTGTTTGGGTACCCTTTACAGCTATGAAGATATCTCCCGGATTCACCTGACGTGAATCCTGACATAGTGCACCCAGGCTGTCGGGTATATCACCCCGAACAGAAACCGGCTTGCAAAATGTTATGAGTTCTTCGAAAGTCATTATTTAGTAGCTGCTATGGTTGCTTGTTGCATGGATTGTGCGCGGCCGCGAACGGTAACGATTCGTCCCTGGCGCATCAGGTCGCCATCGCGTGGAAACTGTGTATAAATGGTTCCTGAGCCAATTGTTTCGATATAAAGTCCTTTTTTTAGCAGCAGGTTGGTTGCCTGTCTCATATTCATTCCCCTCAGGTTGGGGATGCGTGCAAATCCATCCGGAATGGAGTCAGGCATTACTTCTCCCAACTTCAATTTTAACGGAGTGTTTCCATTCAAATTTTCTCCTGCAGCAGGTGCTTGTTCAAGTACAAAATTACCCCTGCCGGTAGTGGTTACAGGAATATTGTTTTGATGCAAAATCAGGCGTGCATCCTCTTTTTTAAGCCCTTCAACAAACGGGGCAATCCTTATATCACCTGAGGCGATAGCTGCGGCATCAGGCAGAAGTGAACGCTGAATGTCATTATCGAGGCCAACAATGCGTATAGCCATCTCTTTAAATATGGATCCTGCCGTAAATCCCCCGTAAATACTTGACCGGGGTTCATCTAAAATAACAAGCATCACATAGCGGGGATTATCAACCGGGAAAAATCCGGCAAAGGACGCCCGATATGAGGTTTGATAGCGGCCATCAATAAACTTTTGAGCAGTTCCTGTTTTGCCGGCTATTCTCAATCCGTCTACCGAAGCCCAACCTGCTGTACCTGAATCACTTACTACCTCTTCAAAAACGGGAAGCAATCTTTCGATAGTCTCTTTTTTTGCAATTTGGCGAACCGGATTGGGTTTGGTTTTTTCAACAATATTCCCAAGCTCGTCGGTTATACGATCTACCACATATGGACGCATCATCATGCCTCCGTTTGCAAATGCTGCGTAGGCCTGCGCAATTTGAATAGGGGTGACCTGGACTTCATATCCAATCGACATCCAAGGCAGGGTTACACGGCTCCATTCAAACGGTCGCTGCAGTCTGCCGCCAAGTTCATTTGGAAGATCAATATTGGTTGGGGTGCCAAAACCCATATTTCGCGCATACTGATAGAACGCATTGGGCTCCATCCGCATGGCGATTTCAGAAGTGGCGATATTGGATGATTTGGCAAATACTCCTGTAAAGTCAAGATTTCCAAGAGGATCGTGATCGCGCATCATCTGGCCATGGATCATTTTCCGGCCATTTTCAGGGGTTTCAAAAATTTCATCAAAATCGATCACACCCTGCTCAACTGCAGCAATGGCGGTTACCAGTTTAAAGGTAGAACCGGGCTCAATAATATCGGCCACGGCAAAATTACGGCGGTTTTCACTGTCGATGGTGGCGGGATTGTTGGGATCGTAGGTAGGGTAGTTGGCCATCGCTTTAATGGCACCGGTTTTAGGGTCTAATACAATAGCTGTACCGTATTTCGCGCGATGCCTCTTGATGCCGGCTTCCAGCTCCTCTTCAGTGATGGCCTGGATAAAAGCATCAATGGTGGTGTGAAGCGAGTAGCCCTGTCGGGGCAACTTTCTTGGGGCACCTACATAGGAGAAAATTCGGTTCTGGCGATCCTTCCTAACCTGCTGAAGACCATCATTCCCCTTTAAAACCGTGTTATAACGCGCCTCAAGGCCCGACATGCCGTCAATATTGTGATTCACAAATCCCAGAACCTGTGCGGATAGAGAACCGAAATTGTAGTTTCTCCTGTACTCCTCTTCAAGAATGACGCCGCGAACTCCGAGCTCTTTTAAATCTTCATAGGCATGTACGCTTACGCTTCGCTCCAGAACGATGTACCGCGAGCGAGGAGAGCTTTGAATTCTGTTTCGGTAGTGACTCACAGACTGGCCGGTATGGCTGCTAAGCACTGCAGTAACATTGCTTAGCTGTTCTGCAGTAGTGCCCGGAGCGAGTGGGTCTACCGCTACTTTAAAGGTTACACTGTTGGTGGCAAGAAGGGAGCCGTTTGCGTCATAAATATTTCCACGCTGTGCGGGTATCGAAATAAAGTCGATGGCTTGAGAAGTCCAGAGCTCACGGAGTCCATCCCCCTCGATTACATTAATTCGAAGAATTTGTATAAGAATGGCTACGGGCAGAAGAAGGATCAGCCCCAGCAGCATAAACATTCGCCCCATCATGGAAGTGCGTTCGTTCATTCTTATTACGGTTTTATGTGGATAACCTGATCGGCAACACCTGCGTTGATAAAGCCCTGCTCACGGGCTTTTTGGTAGATCTCTTTTGGACCTACCATGCGATCGTATGCCAGTCTTTTCTCATTATATAACCGTTGGGCCTTGTTAAATTCATTCTCCAGGCGCTGAACCTCTTGCAGCGTCTGTTGAGTGCTGAATACATGGCCGATATAGATAAACCCGCAAACCCCGATCAAGAGGCTTGCAAGTATGACCTTCCAGGGGGTAAACGCCGGAAGGGATTTTTTCGTTTTAGGGGTATCTTGGTTTATGCGTCTGCCAAATGTGGGGGCAGAGCCGCCTGATTGAAATCCATTTGAAAAAAGATCTTTTCGTTTTCGATCAGCAGGTTTTCCGCCGGAAATACCGCGGCGATTTGGTTTAACACGTTTTTCAGTTAGAGGAGTTTTTACATACATTATCCGGCCTCCTCAGTTTCAACTTTCTCGGCTACACGCATTTTTGCACTTCGCGCAGCGGGATTGCGTGCGGTCTCCTCTTTTGAAGGAACAACGATTTGCCGGGTTATCATTTTAATGGGTAGCAGTGGGTTGCCGTAAAAATCTTTTTCGACGGTTCCTTCAAAATTTCCGCTTCTGAAAAAATTCTTAACAATACGGTCTTCCAGCGAGTGATAGGAGATGGCCACAATTCGGCCCTTTGGCTGTAGCAGTTCAAGAGACTCCTTCAGCACCAGCTTCAATACCTCCAGTTCGCGGTTCACCTCAATTCGAATGGCCTGGAAAACCCGGGCTACCGATTTAATAGTATGCTTGCCATAAACAACCTTTTCAATGGCATTACGGAGCTCACCGGTGGTTTCAATTGGCCGATTGTTGATAATTTCACGTGCAATCTCCCTGCTCAAGCGCTCTTCTCCATAGTGAAAGATTACGTCGCGAAGTCTTTCATACTCATATTCATTTACAACCTTGTAGGCAGACACTCCGCTCATGTCGCTCATCCGCATATCAAGGGGGCCGTCGTGCTGAAAACTAAAACCGCGCTCGGGTTCTCTGATCTGGTGTGTAGACACTCCCAGGTCGAGAAGTACTCCTGCTATGGATCCGTGATCTTCTGCAGGAATTAAAGTGGTGAGATATCCAAAATTTCCTTCTACAGGTATGAATCGTGAGTCATCGCCAATTCTTTCACCTGCCGCCTGCAGTGCCTCGCGATCCTGATCAATACCATAAAGTTTGCCGGAACTGCTTAGATTATCGAGAATGGCTTTACTGTGACCGCCTCCGCCAAGCGTTGCATCAATATAGATTCCATTGGGATCGGTAATCAGGTATTCAATTGATGAATCCAGTAACACCGGTATGTGGGGATGGTATGTAGTCATATCAATCTCCATGTTCATTACCGCCCAATACCATCTCAAACAGTTCCTCATAATCATCACGACTGAGATTCTCGTCAGCTTCTTCGAGTTTCTCAGGCGACCAGACTTCAATTAACTCTCCGCTTCCGATAAAGATGGCTGTATCGTTGATTCCTGAAAACTTCAAGAGGTGGGCAGGCAGTGAAAGACGATTCTGTTTATCAAGGGTCAGGTCTTCTGCCGATCGCAGGAAGTTTCGTTTAACCGTACGGCCTTTTCGAGAAAAACTGTTTACCTGAGATAGTTTTTCTTCAACACGCTCCCATTCATCAAGAGGGTAGAGATAGAGGCAGGGCTCAAGTCCGCGCAGCAGGGTAAAGCTCTCCTGTGCCTCAGCACTGAGAGCTTTGCGCAGCTTGGCAGGAAAGGCTACCCTTCCCTTATTATCTACGCTGTGTTCATATTCCCCTTTGAAACTTGGCACAGGTTTTGGCTCTATATTACGATTGCTAATACGATTCGATAGCCGGTATATGGAATCTTGCTAAATAATTCCCCACTATCTCCCACTTCTGCCCACAATGTACCCTATTCACCTCTATCTTGTCAAGAAAAAAAGTGATGAATGCAAATAAGTATTTTTGAGAGCATTTACCGATTATTTAAAAACGAACCTGTGGCACTATTTTAGGTGATTTTTCCTCTATTTGGTTCATCGTGGTGGGGCGTGGGGAGCGGTGGGAGAGTGCTTTCGGGAGGTGCACCGATTCGCCGGATCTTTGGGGCAGGACAGGTTTTTGAGAGCATAGCCGGAAGTAAAAGACCCTCTTTCGGGACAATCGAAAAGAGGGTCTTTTGACGAATTAAAATTTAGCGTATTAAATAACAGAGATCAAAACGGAAGATGTTCAAAGAGCCTGAATCCCATGTTTGAAATGATGCTGATCAGATTCGGAATTCTCGATTCAGGTTCCGGGCTTTGGTCAGCTCATTTATTACTTATTTTCAAGTTCTGATTCTATTCACGTTTACTCTTAGCTATCATTGCTATTTGTCTCGATTTCAAATGACAGATCTACGCTGTCAAAGGGCTCTTCGAATCTGAGGTCGAGTTCTACCTCTTGCTGAACCGTATATACTTCACCGTCTATATCCAGGTTAAATTCAAGCAGTGTAATGGTGGTTTCCTGTAGTGCAGATATAGGAGTCTCGAAGCTTCCATTTTCGTCAGTTTGAATGGTGCCTTGTTCCAACAGGTTATCGGAACCATCAAAGGCAGCAAGTACCAAAACAATTACTCCGGCAATGGGTTCACCGGTTTCAGCTTCAATAAATTCGGCGGCAATCGTTGCTGTTGCAGTCGTCTCTTCAATATTTGAATCCAGATCGCATCCAAATGTGAAAAACAACAGGGCACCGGTTAGCAAGAGTGAGGTTAGTGTTTTGTTGAGTTTCATTTGTAGTGTGGTTTCATTAGTGTTATATGCTAAGTTAACGTGTACAAAAGCATGATCTTGTAAAAAAATCAGCTTAATCAGCTTCAGTACAGATTACTTTTACAAAACACCTATATTGAAATCACAATTAAAACGGGAGCAGACCCGGCGAGCTTACAGATTCAGTAATTATCTGTTTTTTAAACAATCTGATTAACAAAATGTAAAAATTTATGAAACCCGGATTCTTCATTTTATTCATCACTTCACTGCTATACCTGGCCTCCTGCGGCAATGCAGAACAGGCCGATTATATCATAACGGCCAATACCATTTGGACCGGAAATGAGGCTCAGCCCATGGTGGAAGCCGTAGCCATAAAAGGAGACAGAATTCTTGCTGTTGGCAGCTACGGCGAAGTAGACAGGCATCGAGGGGCAGGTACACATATTATTGATGCCGGCAACGGAATGGTTGTTCCCGGGTTTATCGACAACCACACTCACTTTAACCGGGCCGGTGAGCTGTTGATGGGTATCAACCTCCTGGATGTATCCGATTCGGATGCCCTGAGGGAGAGAGTATCTGAAACTCAAGACCG